>NZ_JBSGFQ010000120.1:0-35543 GCF_053603495.1 Nonomuraea sp. NPDC004186
ACGCTGTCTCACCAGCCAGGTCATACCGCGATAACGATCACCACAGCAACCTGGCGATCTTCAAACAACCTCACGTGCGGAAAACGGGGCTAGCGGCGCTGGGTGGCCCAGCGGCGGATGGTGTCGATCCGCTCCTGGATCTGCTCCGCCGTCGCCTGCGCGATCGGCGGCCCGCCGCACGAGCGTCGCAGGTCCGAGTGGATGACCCCGTGCGGCTGACCCGTGCGGTGGTTCCAGGCGCCCACCAGGCCGTTGAGCTCGCGCCGCAGGTCCGCGATCTGCTCGTGCGGCGCCAGCGTCTCGCGCGGCTGCTCCTCCTCCTGCTTGCGCCTGGCCGCCTGCTGGTCGGACTGCCGCTTGCGCAGCAGCGTCGCCACCTGGTCGGGCTCCAGCAGCCCGGGTAGGCCCAGGAAGTCCTCTTCCTCCGCCGAGCCGACCGCCGCGCCCGTGCCGAACTCGCCGCCGTCGAACAGCACCCGGTCGAACGTGGCCGACGTCTCCATCGTCTCGAACGGGAGCTCGTCACCCAGGACGTCGGGATTGTCCTTCTGGCGGTTGGCCTGCTCCAGGAGGCTGTCGTCGAGCCCGTCCTCGGGAGGCCGCTTGTTGAGCACGTGGTCGCGCTCGACCTCCATCTCGTTGGCCAGCCCCATGAGCGTGGGCACCGAGGGGAGGAAGACCGAGGCGGTCTCGCCGCGCTTGCGGGCCCGCACGAAGCGGCCCACGGCCTGGGCGAAGAAGAGCGGTGTCGAGGTGGAGGTGGCGTAGACGCCCACGCACAGGCGGGGGATGTCGACGCCCTCCGACACCATGCGCACGGCCACCAGCCAGCGGTCCGGCGAGGCCGCGAACTGCTTGATCTTCTTCGACGCGCCGGGGTCGTCGGAGAGGACCACGGTGGCGCCCTCGCCGGTGATGTTGCGCAGGTGGCGGGCGTAGGCCCGGGCCGTCTCGTGGTCGGTGGCGATGACCAGGCCGCCCGCGTCGGGCACGCCCCTGCGCACCTCGGTGAGCCGCCGGTCGGCGGCCTGCATGACCTGGCGGATCCAGTCGCCCTTCGGGTCGAGCGCGGCCCGCCACGCCTGCGAGAGCTGGTCCTTGGTGAGCGGCGTGCCGAGCGTCGCGGCGATCTCGTCGCCCGCCCGCGTGCGCCACTTCATCTCGCCGGAATAGGCCAGGAAGATGACGGGGCGCACGACGCCGTCGTCGAGCGCGGGGCCGTAGCCGTAGGAGTAGTCGGCGACGCTGCGCTTGAGGCCCTCGGCGTCCTCCTCGTAGCCGACGAACGGGATCGGGTTGTCGTCGGACCTGAACGGCGTGCCGGTGAGCTGGAGGCGGCGCGTGGCGGGCTCGAACGCCTCGCTCACGCCGTCGCCCCACGACTTGGCGTCGCCCGCGTGGTGGATCTCGTCGAAGATCACCAGCGTCTTGCGCGCCTCCGTGCGCGCCCTGTGCAGCGCGGGGTGCATGGCGACCTGCGCGTACGTCACCGCCACCCCGGTGTAGTCGCGCGAGGTCGTGCCCTGGCTGTTCTTGAACTCGGGGTCGATGCCGATGCCGACCCGCGCGGCGGCGTCGGCCCACTGCCGCTTGAGGTGCTCGGTGGGCGTGACGATCGTGATCGACCTGATCACGCCGTTGGCGAGCAGCTCGCTGGCGATGCGCAGGGCGTAGGTCGTCTTGCCCGCGCCCGGGGTCGCCACGGTGAGGAAGTCACGCGGCTCGCGCCTGAAGTAGAGGTCGAACGCCTCCTGCTGCCACGCGCGGAGCTTGGGAGCGGTGCCCCATGCTGCTCGGTCGGGATAGGAAGGCGAAAGGTGGGACGCGGCGAAGGTGCTCACCGCATCACCTCTGGGGTTGGTGTGCTTCGCTCTCTCACAGTGACCCGATAGTAATCGGGCCGACCGACAAGACGTGCCGTGAGTTGAGGATTCTGGCCAAGCTCTTCCCCGCGTGCTATGCGGGTCATTTGATCTTCGTCATGACCGTGTCGAGGGCCTGTCTGCGTGCGGTTTCCTCGGGTTGGAGCAGCCCGAGGAGCATGACCGCGGAGCCCGCGCGAGTGAGAAGCGTCACTCTCAGGAACGCCGGCCGGTTGGCCACATCCTGATATTCCGCCCGCAGCGCCCGGGTGTGTCCTCCGGGGAGCTCCTTGTCCTCGACGACGGTCACCCGGTCTCCTTTGAGCAGCAGCCGGGAGTAGAGCTCCGCCGCCTCCGCCGTGGCCTTCTTGGCGTCCGCCACGGCCCCTGTGACCGGCCTGGCCATGACGAGCCCGCCGCCGCCGTCCCTGGCCACGGAGGTGAAGCCCGTCACGGGCGGCACCGGCGCCTGGCTCCACCCCTGTGGCAGCGCCACCGAAACCTTGGCCAGGGAGTCGCTCAGCTGCCCGCTCTCCGCCGAAGGCGCGGTGATCCGCAGCACCACGACGGTCGCCCCCGCCACCAGGCCCACGCCTGCCAGCAGGGCCACCGACACGACCACCCAGCGCCGCAGCGCCCTCCCGGACACGCCCGTGCGCCGCCCGGGGTCCGCCGGAGAGCCGTAGAGGCGCGCGGACGGGGGAAGCGACTCCCAGGGCTCGAACTCGCGGTCCAGGCCGTACGAGGCGGTCCTGCGGATCTGCGGGTTCCACGGCTCCTCGGGCCCGAGGTCCAGCGGGTCGGGCTCGCCGCGGACCGGCTCAGGACCGCTGGACCGGGCATGCCGCCGTACCGGCTCCGGGTCGGGGTCCGGCACGGCCTCAAGAGGGCCCGTGCGCCCCAGCCGCGGCTCCTCCTCGTGGGGCGCGCCCCACGCGTACCGCGGAGGAGTACGGCGATGCCTGGGAGCGGGCTGAGGCGGCCAGACCCGGCGGTCGTCCTCGGTGTCATCCTCCATGGCACCTCCCTGACCGCTGTCCTATCACCCCGCGCGGCGATGGTCAGGAGAACCGTGATCGGTGTGACAGGAGGGGCGGAAATCAGCGGGTGCGTCCGGCGAGGAGCGTGGCGCCGAGGGCGACGGCGGCCATGAGGAACGAGATCACGACGAATCCGGTGGCGATCTCGTCCGGGGCGTGACCGATCAGATTGACCAGCGCGCCCCCGACCCCGATCGCCAGGGCGGACCCGAGCATGTCCGTGACCGACAGGGCGGCGGAGTTCGCCCCCTGCTCGTTCAGAGGGGACTGCCGCAACGCGGTGACGCTGACCGTGGTCATGCCGAACCCCATCCCGAACCCGGCCACGATCCACGCGGGCACCGCGACCCAGCCGGTCACCCCGGGAACGACGCACAGCATGCAGATCAGGATCGAGACGGTGACGCACCCCGCCCCCAGCCGGATCCGCCTGTACGCCTCCCCCTCCCGCCTGCTCTGCAGGAACGACCCCGCGGACCACCCCAGCGCCCCGGTCGTCAGCGCGATCCCCGCGAGCTTGAGGTCGAAGGACTTCACCTCCTGCAGCGCGAGCGGGATGAAGGAGTTCACCCCGAAGAAGGCGGCCGAGAAGAAGCCCCGCATCAGCACGGTCGTGGGCAGCCCGCGCGCGAACCGCAGCGCGTCGGGAGGCAGCAGCCGGTACAGCCCGTAGACCAGGAACGCCAGGCCCGCGACGGCCTCCAGTGCCCCGACCACGGGGCGTCTGTGCAGGAGGTCTACGCCCTGCAGCAGCGCCCCGGCCCCGCCCGCCGTGGCGGTGGCGGCCAGCGTCATCGCGACCGGCCTGGAGCGCGGGCCGGTGGACGGCTCATGGGAGGAGGACGGCATGCGCAGCGCGGGCACGAGCATCACCAGCGCGGGCACGACCAGCGGGATGATCCCGTAGAAGACGTACCGCCAGCCCCACTGCACGGCCACGAACCCGGCCACGGCCGGCCCCACCATGGCGGGCACCACCCAGGCCGCGGAGACGGCCGCGAAGACCTTGGGCCGCAGGGCCTCCGGATAGACCCGCGCGATCATCACGAGCAGCGCCACGATCGAGGCGCCCGCGCCCAGCCCCTGCACGGCCCGCGCCACGAGGAACATCCCCGCCGAGTGCGCCGCCCCGGCCAGTGCCATCCCCGCCACGAACAGCACCACCCCCGACAGGAACGGCAGCTGGTAGCCGCGGCGGTCCGACCAGAGGCCCGCCACCACGTTCGCGAAGAGGCTGGCGATGAGGAAGGCGGAGAAACTGATCCCGTACAGGTCGAGGGCGTTCAGCTCGTGGGCCACCGCCGGCATGACGACCCCGACGGACATGCCCTCGAAGGCGACCAGGGTGATGGTCAGCACGATGCCGACCGTCGCGACGCGGTATTCGGGGCTGAGGATGCGGGTGGATTCGTAGGGAGTGTCGAGTGCCTTTGGACCTGTCACCTACATATCGTAGTTTGCCGGAAATCTAGGCTGCCGGGGTGGTCGCGGTCCGGTACACCGCCCACATCTGGTGCATGCGCTCCGCCTGCCCCGCGGTGAACTCCGACATGCACTTGTCGTGCGCGTAGTCCATGAAGTTGTGCGCCGGGTCCAGGCCGGGGTGCTGCGCGCAGCTGTCCTTGTCCGCCGGGCAGGCCTCGGTCGGCCGGGCCTCCATCGGGGTGTCGGCAATGCCGTCGCCGGGCAGCTCGCAGCCGTTCTCGAACGTGTGGAAGAGGCCGAGCCAGTGCCCGATCTCGTGCACGCCGGTGAAGCCGCGGTTGTAGTTGGTCATCGCACCGCCGGGCAGGCTGCGCCAGTCGATCACGACGCCGTCCAGCCTGGGCGTCTCGTCATACCAGTACGGGTAGCTGGCGAAGCCCAGCATCTGCTCGCTGAGCTGGGCGATGTAGAGGTTGAGCGTGTCGGCGCCGCCCTGGTGCAGCGCCACCTTCATCGGCCGCTCGTTGCCGACGGGGTCGTTGAACCACAGGGCGTTGTCGGTGACCGAGATGCCGTCCAGGCGGAAGCGCACGCCGGTGTCTACGCCGCCGTAGGTGCCGCCGTACGCGGAGTTGAGCGCGTCGATCTGGGCCCTGACGTCGCCGTCGGTCACCTTGCGCTCACCGCGCGTGATGACGTGCACGCGCGTGGACACGGTGACCTGGGTGGGCGTCGTCACGCCGGCGAGCCGCTTGCCCAGCTCGACGAGGACCTTGGCCACGTCTTCGGGCTTGGGCGAGCGCGGCCCCGTCCTGCGGGGGACGTGGCCCGCGCAACGCGACGCCTGCGCCGCCTCGGGACGGAGCGGCGGCGTGAACCCGACCGCGAGCAGACATGCCAACGAGACGGCGGTCACGCGCCGGACCATGCAATCCCCCACTACGTATCGAGCCGGTCTGGCTACCGACCGTAGCTTGACCTGGGGAGATTACCGGTCAGCAACACTCACTGCTTGTTGTCGCCGCTGTCGCCGCCACCCGGGGGCAGGCCCTCGTAGATCTCCTTGCACTCCGGGCATACCGGATATTTCTTCGGATCGCGGCTGGGCACCCAGACCTTGCCGCACAGCGCCCGGATGGGCGTGCCCGTGACCATGCTCTCCGTGATCTTGTGCTTGTCCGCGTAGTGGGCGAACCGCTCGTGATCGCCGTCGCCGTGCGACGTCCGGGGCGTGGTCTCCTGCTCTGGGAGGATCTTCGTCGTGCTCACCCCACAGAGTTTATGCCCGACGACGACCAGGTCCCCCATACAGCGATACGGCCCCCGCCGCGTGGCGGGGGCCGTACGTGGAATCAGGCTCAGCCCATGTGGACGGGCGCGCCCTCGGTCTTCCTGCCGGCCTTGACGAACAGCGTCAGTACGGCCGTCAGCACCGCGATGCCGGTGCTGACCAGGAAGGCCACGTGCATGCCGTCCATGAAGGCGTTGTGCACGGCGTCGCCGATCTGCTGCGGCAGGCCGGGCGGGACGGAGCCGAACGCGGCGGCCTTCTCCAGCCCCGTCAGCTGGGCGGGCGGGATGGCCTGGGCCGCCGGGCCGAGGTAGCCGGGCAGCTTGTCGGAGATCTCACCGGCCATCACGGCGCCCAGGATCGCGGTGCCGAGCGCGCCGCCGACCTGCATGGCCGACTGCTGCAAGCCACCCGCGACGCCGGTCAGGTTGACCGGGGCGTTGCCCACGATGATCTCCGTGGCGCCCACGAACACCGGCGACATGCCGAAGGCCAGCAGCAGGAACGGGATGCCGCTCTCGATGAACGACGCGTCGATGCTGAGCTGGGACATGAGGAACATCGAGAACGCGGTGATCAGCAGGCCCGTGGCCATCGTGATCTTCGGCCCCAGCCTGCCGATCGCCATGCCCGCCAGCGGCGAGGCGACGATCATGCCGGCGCTCATCGGCAGCATGCGCAGGCCGGCCTCCAGCGGGGACAGGCCGTGCACGCCCTGGAAGAAGAAGCCGAGGAAGAACATCGCGCCGAACATGGCGAACGCGACCATCATCATCAGCACGGTGCCGATGGAGATCGAGGCGTTCTTGAACAGCGACAGCGGCACCAGCGGCTGGCTCGCCCTGCTCTGCCAGAAGATGAACGCGCCGATCAGCACCACGAACAGGCCCGCGAAGGTCAGCGTCGTGCTGTCGCCCCAGCCCCACTCCGGAGCCTTGATGATCGTCCAGACGAGCGAGAACATCGCGCCGGACAGCAGCAGCACGCCGAGCCAGTCGATCCGCGCCAGCGTCTGCGCGCGGTTGTCCTTGATCAGGATGGTGCCGAGGACGAGGGCGGCGAGGCCGACGGGGGCGTTGATGAAGAAGACCGTCTCCCAGCTCGCGTTCTCGACCAGGAGGCCGCCCACGATCGGGCCGGCGGCGCTGGACAGGCCGATGATCGCACCCCAGGCGCCCATGGCCTGGTTGAGCTTCTCACCCGGGAACGCTCCACGCAGCAGCGCCAGGGCGGCCGGCTGGAGCAGCGCGCCGAACAGACCCTGCAGCACCCGCAGGGCGATCAGCGCGCCCACCGGGGAGAGGCCGGGAATGATGTCGGCCAGCTCGGCGCTGAGTCCGATGCCCACCGAGGAGATGGCGAACCCCGCCACGCCGATCAGGAAGACCCGCTTGTGCCCGAACAGGTCGCCGAGCTTGCCGGCGGTGATCAGGAACACCGCCAGCGCCAGCAGGTAACCGCTGGTCACCCACTGCAGGTCGGACAGCGAGGCCTTGAGGTCGGCCTGGATCGACGGGTTGGCGATGCCCACGACCGTGCCGTCGAGCATGACCATGATGACGCCCAAGCTGACCGCCAGCAGCACGAGCCAAGGATTGCCGCCGGCCCCCGTTTTCACCGGGCCGTGCGATGACGGCGCATCCACCGCCTTCGCGTGAGCCATGAAGTCCCCCTAAGTACACGAACCGCCCCATACCAGGGCATAGATCTCGTAAGCCTCAGGTAATCTATGACAGTCGCTGACTAATGACAAACGAGTTTTATTCGTCGTCCTATGACTTATGGCACACTGTGACAGAAAGGTTTCGAGGGAGTGACTGCTGTGGGTCTGCGGGAACGCAAGAAGGAGAAGACGCGCCTGGCGATCCTCGACGCCGCGCTCGACCTGTTCCTCGAACAAGGATACGAGTCGACCACGGTGGAGCAGATCGCGGGGGCCGTCGAAATCTCCCCGCGCACCTTCTTCCGCTACTTCAACAGCAAGGATCACCTGGCGCTGTGGCACCACGACCACGGCGAGGAGATCATGCTCGAGACGCTGGCGTCCCGCCCGGAGGATGAGTCGTCCTTCACCTCGCTCATGCACGCCATGCGCGCGGTCGTCGGCGACCTGGAGGGTTCAACGGGCGAGGACAGGGCGAGGTTCCTGAAGCTGCGGCGGCTCATGGAGGACCACCCGAGGCTGGTGGGCATGTCCGTGGCCAGGGGCGCGGCGACCGAGCGCCGCCTCATCGAGGTGATCGCCGCACGCAGGGGCGTGGACCCTGACGAGGACATGCTCACGCCCTTGATCGTGGCGTTCGCCGCCTGCACCCTGCGCGTCGGCTTCGAGTGCCCGCGCCGCGACAGCGGCCTGCCGGAGATCACGCAGCGGATGGCGGAGACCATCGAGCTGGCCGAGCGCTCGCTGCGGCCCGGCTGGGACCGCTAGTCAGTTCATCGTCGGGTCGTCCGGGCAGGTCGCCACGAAGGCCAGCTCGCCGGGCTGCCGCCGCAGCACGTGCCGCCAGAGCGCGCGGGGATCGGCGTGGAAGGTGTCGCCGGCCTCCGAGTCGACCACGTACCAGGCGCCTTCGGCGATCTCGCTCTCCAGCTGGCCCGACGACCAGCCCGCGTACCCCGCGAAGATGCGCATCTGCGCGATCTCCCCCTGCAGGATCTCGGGCGGCGCGTCCAGGTCCACCGTCCCGAGGCTGGAGACGGCCGGGGTGCCCGCGTGCAGCCTGCGCCAGCCGAGCGGCTCCTCGCCGCTGGGGACCGCCGCCAGCGCGAGCGCGCTGTCCGTCTGCACGGGCCCGCCCTCGAAGAGCACGGAGGGCCCGGTCACCAGCGGATCCCACACGGGCAGCACCTGGGTCACGGAGATGTCGCTCGGCCGGTTGAGCACCACTCCCAGGGTGCCGCCGTCGTGGTCGTGTTCGAGGATCAGCACGACGCTACGCCGGAAGTTGGGGTCGTCGAGAAGCGGCGTCGCCACCAACAAACCGCCGACGTAGATCGCTTCCGCCATACCTCCATCATGAAGGGTTCCCGAGGCTCGCGCTCCCCCAGTGCGTCGATGTTACTTTTCGTGGCCACTTGGGCACCTTCTGTAGCAAAGATCACTCGTTGGGGGGAGCTCATGCATATCAGGACACGTCTCGTGCTGGCCGCACTACCGGTCTGTGCGGTCCTGTTCCTCCCCCAGAGCGCGCAGGCGTGGCCCTGGCATGAGGATCACGGCGACCCGTTCACGATGACGGTGGACGACGTTCACTGCCGTTCGGGGCGCGCGCACGTCACCCTGCACAACCTGACCCAGGAGGCCGCGCGCTTCGACGTCCAGGCCGACGGGGTCAGCGTGGCCAAGGGGGCCATCCCGGCCCACAAGTCGATCGTCAGGCAGGTGCCGGTGGCCAAGGGCAGCACCGCGGACGTGGAGGCGTACTCGCTGGGTGACCCGCAGCGGGAAACGCTCGTCGACTCCAGCCGCGTCAAGAACGACTGCCCCTGGGGCCACCACCTGGACAACCTGCCCTTCACCGGCCCGCCCGCCGACCTCATGGGGAAGCTGGCGACGGCGGGCGGCCTGATCGTGGTGGGCGGCATCCTGTGGTGGTACGGCTCGATCTGGCCGCGTTCGACCCCGTGAGCTAGGGCTCTTCCACGACGAACGCGCCGGCCCTGGCGGCGGCCAGCGTGCGCGCCACGGACCGTTCCGCGTCCTGCTCGGTCACCGGCTCCCTGGTGACCACCAGCCGGTAGTAGAGCGGGGCGGAGATCGCGCGGATCACCTCCGCGCCGTCGGTGCCCGCGGGCAGCTCGCCCCGCTTGACCGCCAGGTCCACGACGTTGGCCCACTCCGCGATCCTGCGCAGGTAGAAGGCGCGCAGCGCGCCGGCGGCCTGCTCGTCGCTGGTGGCGGCGGCGATCACCGCCTGAAACGTGGCACCGAGCCGCCCGTCGTTGATCGCCCCCAGTACGGACAGCGCGTTGGCCCGCAGGTCGGCCTCGACGCCGCCCGTGTCGGCATGGGGCGTGGACTGGTTGGCCAGCTCGGTCATGAGATCGGTGACCAGGCCCGCCCTGCTCCCCCAGCGCCGGTAGACCGTGGTCTTGCCGACACCCGCCCTGGCCGCCACCTGGTCCATGGTCAGGCCATGGAAGCCGTGCTCGACCAGCTCGTCCTGCGTGGCCTCCATGACGGCCGCGCGCACCCGCGCCGTGCGGCCCCCTGGCCGCACGGTTCCCGCCGAACGGGAAGGTTGGTCCATCTACGCTCCTTGTCGCAACGTTCCATTTTAACGGAACTGTCATCCCATTAAGGATTGACGGCGCATTTCCCCCACCTTCTGGACGCGGCCATGCGAAGATCGGTTCCATCCCTTCGACCGTTCGGCAATACCGAACGAATCTGCGCTAAGGTGCGGGCTGTGGGAGAGACGATTCAGTCGGTCGAGCGGGCGGCCGCGATCCTGAGGCTGCTGGCCTCGGGGCCGCGCCAGCTCGGGGTGGCCGAGCTGGCCAGGGCGCTGGGCCTGCCCAAGGGCACGCTGCACGGCATCCTGCGCACGCTGGTCCACGTCGGGTTCGTCGAGCAGGACCCGGCGAGCGGGAAGTACCGGCTCGGCGCCACGCTGCTCCATCTCGGCAGCAGCTATCTCGACGTCAACGAGCTGCGCACCCGCGCCATCAACTGGGCCGACGCCCTCGCGGGGCGCAGCAGGGAGAGCGCCTGGATCGGCACCCTCCACGAGGGCCACGTGCTGGTGATCCACCACGTGTTCCGGCCCGACGACAGCATGCAGACGCTCCAGGTGGGCACATACCTGCCGACCCATGCCAGCGCGCTCGGCAAGGTCCTGCTCGCCCACGACCCGTACGGCGAGCCGCCCGCGCCGCCGCTGCAGCCGTACACGAAGAACACGATCGTCGACCCCGCGGCGCTGGAGAAGGAGCTCGGCCTGGTCAGGACGCGCGGCTGGGCCTCCGAGACGGAGGAACTCACCGAGGGCGAGGTGGCCATCGCCGCGCCCATCAAGGACCCGCGCGGCCTGGTGGTGGGCGCCATCGGCATCCGCGGCGCCGTCGAGCGGCTGGCCCCCGACGGCGCCCTGCACATGGAGTTCGTCTCGTACGTACGGGACGCCGCCCGCGCGATCACCCGCTCACTTGAACATCCCTAAGACCACGAAATAGCATTCGTTCGGCATTGCCGAACCAGAACCAAGCGAGGAACCCCGTGCCTCGAACTCAATACGTCGCCGCCATCGACCAGGGCACCACCTCCAGCCGCTGCATCGTCTTCGACCAGGCCGGCAACATCATCTCCGTCGCCCAGCGCGAGCACCGCCAGATCTTCCCCAAACCCGGCTGGGTCGAGCACGACGCGGCCGAGATCTGGCAGGCCGTGCAGGGCGTGCTGGCCGAGGCCGTCAGCGGCGCCGGCATCGAGGACGGCCAGATCGCCGCGCTGGGCATCACCAACCAGCGCGAGACCACCGTGCTGTGGGAGCGGGCCACCGGCCGGCCCGTCTGCCCCGCGATCGTCTGGCAGGACACCCGCACGGACCAGCTGACCCGGGCGCTGGCCGAGCACGAGGGGCTGTTCAAGGAGAAGGCCGGGCTGCCGCTGGCGACGTACTTCTCCGGGCCGAAGATCCGCTGGCTGCTGGACGCCTACGGGCTGCGGGAGCGGGCCGAGCGCGGCGAGGTGCTGTTCGGGACGATGGACAGCTGGCTGCTGTGGAACCTCACCGGCCGCCACGTCACCGACGTGACCAACGCCAGCCGTACGATGCTGATGAACATCCACACGCTGGCCTGGGACGACGAGCTGCTCGACGCGCTGGGCGTGCCCCGCGCGATGCTGCCGGAGATCCGCCCGTCCGCCGAGGTCTATGGCCGCACCGCGGCGGGCGTCCCCGTCGCCTCGGCGCTCGGCGACCAGCAGGCGGCGCTGTTCGGCCAGACGTGCTTCGCGCCCGGCGAGACCAAGAGCACCTACGGCTCCGGCAGCTTCCTGCTGATGAACACCGGCCACGAGCCCGTCGTCTCCAAACACGGCCTGCTGACCACGGTCGGCTACCAGATCGGCGAGGGCCCGGCCACGTACGCGCTGGAGGGCGCGATCGCGGTGACCGGGTCGCTGGTGCAGTGGCTGCGTGACAACCTGGGTCTGATCTCCAGCGCGGCCGAGATCGAGACGCTGGCCAGGACGGTCGACGACAACGGCGGGTGCTACTTCGTACCGGCCTTCTCGGGGCTGTTCGCGCCGCACTGGCGCTCGGACGCGCGCGGCGTGATCGCGGGGCTGACCGGGTTCGTCACCAAGGGGCACATCGCGCGGGCCGTGCTGGAGGCCACGGCGTGGCAGACCCGCGAGGTGGTCGACGCGATGAACGCCGACTCCGGGCTCGACCTGACCACGCTGCGCGCCGACGGCGGCATGACCGCGAACAACCTGCTCATGCAGACCCTCGCCGACGTCCTCGCGGTGCCGGTGATCCGGCCCATGGTGGCCGAGACCACCGCCCTGGGCGCCGCCTACGCCGCCGGGCTGGCGACCGGCTACTGGCCCGACGTCGACAGCCTGCGCGCCAACTGGCACAAGGCCGCCGAGTGGCGCCCGGCCATCGACGAGGCCGCGCGCGAGCACGAATACCGCAACTGGAAGAAGGCCGTGGCCCGGACCCTCGACTGGGTCGAGCAGTAGGGAGTGGGGCAATGACGACGACGACCGCCGCAGACCGCGCGCAGACCCGTGAGGAGCTCTCGCGCACCGCCTACGACCTGCTCGTGATCGGCGGCGGCATCCTCGGCACCTCCGTGACCTGGATGGCCGCGCAGGCCGGGCTGCGGGTGGCGATGGTCGACGCGGGCGACTTCGCCGGCGCGACCTCCAGCGCCTCCTCCAAGCTCGTCCACGGGGGCCTGCGTTACCTGCAGACCGGCAACGTCCGGCTGGTCGCCGAGAACCACCGCGAGCGCCGCGCCCTGGCCGCCGACATCGCGCCGCACCTGGTCAAGCCGCTGACGTTCCTGGTGCCGATCTACAAGGGCGGGCCGCACGGGGCGGCCAAGCTGGGCGCGGGGGTGTTCCTGTATTCGGCGCTGTCGGTGTTCGGCGACGGCATGGGCAAGGTGATCACGCCCCACCAGGCGCTGGCCAAGGTGCCCGCGCTGCGTACCGAGGGGCTGCGGGCGGCCGCCGTCTACGGCGACCACCAGATGAACGACAGCCGCGTCGCTGTCATGACCGTACGGGCCGCCGCGGACGCGGGCGCGGTCGTGCTCAACCACGCCGAGGTCGTCGGGCTGCGCAAGACGGGCGGCACGGTCACGGGGGCCGACCTGCGCGACCGGCTCGACGGGGCCGAGTTCGGGGTCTCCGCCCGGCTCGTCCTGAACGCCACCGGGCCCTGGGTGGACCACCTGCGGCGCATGGAGGACCCGGACGCCGCGCCGAGCATCCGGCTGTCCAAGGGCGCCCACCTGGTGCTGCGCCGCCACGAACCGTGGAAGGCGGCGCTGACCACGCCGATCGACAAGTACCGCGTGTCGTTCGCCATCCCGTGGGAGGACCACCTGCTGCTCGGCACCACGGACGAGGCGTACGAGGGCGATCCGGGCGGGGTGCGCGCCACCGAGGCCGACATCGCGCAGATCCTCGACGAGGCCGGCCACGCCGTACGCGACGCCCAGCTCAGGCGCGAGGACATCACCTACGCCTTCGCCGGGCTGCGCGTCCTGCCCGGCGGCCCCGGGCAGGTGACGGCCGCGAAACGGGAGACCGTGGTGACCAGGGGGGCGGGCGGCATGCTCTCGGTCGCGGGCGGCAAGTGGACCACCTATCGCCACATCGGCAGGCACGTCCTCGACACGCTCGCCCACCTGCCCGGCCGGCCCCTGGGCGACGACCTGGCCGACATCCTGCCCGCCGTACCCCTGCCGGGCCTGGCCAGCCCCGACGCGGTGGCCCTGCGGCTGTGGACCGACCGCGACCCGGGTGCGCGCATGGATCCGCTGGTGGCCAGGCACCTGGCCACGCACTACGGGTCGATCGCGTTCGACCTGGCCCGGCTCATCCGCGAGGACCCCGCCCTCGGCGAGCGCATCCACCCGGACGGCCCCGACATCTGGGCCCAGGCGGTCTACGCGCGCGACCGCGAGTGGGCGGCCACGGTGGACGACGTCGTACGCCGCCGCACGACGCTGACGGTACGCGGGCTCGACACGCCTGACGTGCGCGATCGCATCGCCGCCCTGCTCACCTGACCCGGATCTGGGCAGGGGGTAGTCATGTGCACTCCGATGAACGAAGCCCTGCTCAGGCACTTCCGCGACCTGCGTGACGGCGACCACGGAGGGGCCGTCACGCGGGAGGACAAGGAACACGTTTTCGCCACGGCGGCCGAGCTGCTCGACCCGGTGGCACGCAGAGCCCTCGACGAGCTCAACGCCGACCTGCTGCTCGGCACCGGTGAGGTGGTGGCCAGCGGGGTCACCCGGTCGCGCGAGGGCGGGCTCAACGCGATGTGGTCGCTGACGTGGCCGGAACAGCGCGCCACCCACAACCAGCCGATCGCGATCGTCGCCCACTACGGCTGCGACTTCCACCACCCGCATTTGCGGGGCAACACGGTCGGGGACTGGCCGCTGAACGTCTTCGGCCGCGCGGACGCCGAGGCCCAGCTCGACACGCTACGCGCGATCGCCGCCGGCGACGCCCACAACCTCGTCTTCCAGGAGAGCTACCACCTCATCCCAGCCATAACCACCCAACCCGCCTGACACCCCACCTCCCGGTCCCGGGTCCGGCGACCACTTCACGCGCGGCGGTGCGGCGAACAGCCCGTCCGGCGGATCCCGGCGCAACGCGCACGGCGGGACGGGCGCACGGTGGAACCCGGCGCAACGCGGGCGGCGGGACGGGTGCCAGGGAGCCGGTCAAAGGATCGCCGTAGCGGCGGCCGGCCACGTGCGGGTCAGCGGCCGTCCCCCTGGAGGCCCTCAGCCACGAGCGGCGGTCGGCGCCGCCCGTGCTCCGCCGTAAAAAACGATGCTTCTCACGCCACGGGCGGCGGTCGGCGCCGCCCGTGCTCCGCCGTAAAGAACGATGCTTGTTATGCCTCGGTGAAGCCGCGCGCCCGGCCACCCGCCGACTCGCGCACCGCGGCGGCGACGGCGCCCGCCACGTCGGGGTGGAAGACGCTGGGGACGATGTAGTTGGGGCCCAGCTCCTCCGGCGTGACGACGGCGGCGAGGGCGCCGGCCGCGGCCAGCAGCATCTCCTGCGTCACCCCGTTGGCCTGCGCGTCCAGCAGCCCCCGGAAGACGCCCGGGAAGGCCAGCACGTTGTTGATCTGGTTGGGGTAGTCGGAGCGCCCCGTGGCCACCACGGCCGCGTGCTCGCGCGCGTCGTCCGGCGACACCTCAGGCTCCGGGTTGGCCAGCGCGAACACCACCGCGTCCTTGGCCATCGTCGCGATGTCGTCGCCCGTCAGGATGCCCGGCGCCGAGACGCCGACGAAGACGTCGGCGTCCTTGACCGCCCCCCGCAGGTCGCCCGAGTAGCCCTCGGCGTTGGTGTGGTCGGCGATCCACTGCAGCGACTCGTCGAGGTCGTCACGCCCGCGGTGGACGGCGCCCAGGTAGTCGCAGACGACCACGTTGCGCGCGCCGGCGGCCAGCAGCAGGCGCAGCACCGCGTTGCCGGCCGCGCCCGCGCCCGCCATGGTGATCTTGACGGTCTCGATGTCCTTGTCGACGACCCGCAGCGCGTTGGTGAGCGCCGCGAGCACGCAGATCGCCGTGCCGTGCTGGTCGTCGTGGAAGACGGGGATGTCGAGCAGCTCGCGCAGCCGCCGCTCCACCTCGAAGCAACGCGGCGCGCCGATGTCCTCCAGGTTGATCCCGCCGAACCCGGGCGCGATCACCTGCACCGTGCGGACGATCTCGTCGACGTCCTGCGTGTCGAGGCAGATCGGCCAGGCGTCGATGCCCGCGAAGCGTTTGAACAGCGCCGCCTTGCCCTCCATGACCGGCAGCGCGGCCTCGGGGCCGATGTTGCCCAGGCCCAGCACGGCCGAGCCGTCGGTGACGACGGCCACCGTGTTGCGCTTGATGGTCAGGCGCCGGGCGTCCTCCTTGTTGCGCGCGATGGCCATCGACACGCGCGCCACACCCGGGGTGTAGGCCATGGACAGCTCGTCGCGGTTGCGCAGCGGCACCTTGGACTTCATCTCGATCTTGCCGCCGAGATGCATGAGGAACGTGCGGTCGGACACCTTGTGGATGACGACGCCCTCGACCGCCTCGAGCTGGTCGACGATGGCCTGGGCGTGGTCGGTGTCCCTGGCCGCGCAGGTCACGTCGATGCGGAGCTTCTCATGGCCCGCGTTGGTGACGTCGAGGGCTGTGACCACGCCCCCGGCCGACTCTACGGCGTGGGTGAGCTGGCTGACGGCCTTGCCGCCGGCCGGCACCTCGAGACGCACGGTGATGGAGTACGACACACTCGGGACGGTCGCCACGTCAATCGCTCCTTCGGGACTGACCAAGAATTCCCCCATGATAGGGGGCGCCAGGTCAATCCAGCGCCTCGGCCGCTGTGACGATGAGCTCGACGCAGGTGAGAACGGGGATTGTGGTGCTGTCGACGACCAGATGATATTGACAGGAATCCGTCGGATCCGCCCGATAAAAGTGCCGTACGTAGGCCATCCGGGCACGGTCGTTGTCCTCGATGACCCGGCGGGCCTCGCGCTCGCTCATCCCCGACAGCGTGGCCGTCTGCCGGATCCTGCGCTGGATCGGCGCGTCGAGCCGGACGTGGAGCGCGCCCGGGTGGTCGGCCAGCACCACGGCCCCCGCCCGGCCGAGGAACACCCCGCCCTGGCCGCGGGCCATGTCCTTGAGCATGCGTTCGGTACGGCGGACGAACTCCTCCGGCGCGTACGGCATCGCGCCGGGCACGTACATGTCGACGCCGCCGAACGTGACGGTCGGCAACCGCATCGCTCCCGAGAGCAGCCGCCCGAGGCCGTGCTCGGCCCGGTCGTCGTGCGCGAGCGCCTCCTCCAGCGTGCAGCCCAGCTCCTGGGCGACCGCGCTGGGGATGGCGCGGTCGACGAAGGGCACGCCGAGGCGCTCCGCGACGGCCGGGCCGATCTGGCTACCGGCCGTGCCGTATGTCGCGGATATGGTGACGACCCGCATACACCCAGGTTAGAACAGTGCGCTCGCCAAAGCTCTACGTGCTTTCGCCAAAGATGGATCGTCGGCCGGCAACGCGTCGAACAAGCCGAGCAGGTGGCGCCTGGCCTTGTCGCGCTCGTCGCCCGAGGTGCGCTTGACCACGGCGATGATGCGGCTGAACGCCTCGTCGACCGAGCCGGACAGCATCTCCAGGTCAGCGGCGAGCAGCTGCGCCTCGATGTCGGCGGGGTCCTGCAGGCGCCGCTGGACGTCGGCGGGGTCGGCGCTCTCGGTGCGCTTGATGAGGCTGACTCCGGCCAGGCCCATCTTGGCGTCCTCGTTGCCCGGCGCGCGGGCCAGCAGCCGCTCGTACGCCGCCGCGGCCGCGTCGAGGTCGCCGCCGTCGATGGCCTGCTCGGCGGCCACCAGGTCGGGGTCGGCGGGCGGCCCCGCGGGCGCCTCCTGCTCGCCGGGCTCCGCCCCCGCGGGCCGGGCGTCGGGGTTGGCCTGGTAGAACTGCTCGACCGCGCCCATCAGCTCGTCGAGCCAGCGGCGCACCTCCTGCTCGGGCAGCACCTGCTGGAAGCCGGTGACGGCCTGCCCCTGGAAGATGGCCAGCACGGTCGGCACGGCCTGCACGCGCAGCGCCTGGGCGATCTGCGGGCTGGAGTCGACGTTGACCTTGGCCAGCACGGCCCGGCCGCCGAGATCGCCGACGACCTTCTCCAGCACCGGGCTGAGCTGGGCGCTGCCCGGCGCCCGCGGCGACCACAGGTCGAGGACCACGGGCGTGGTCATCGAGCGGTCGATGACCTCGGTCGTGAACGTCTCCTCGGTCACGTCCACGATCGAGGCCGACGCGGCCGCCTGGGGACCCGCCGCCTCCCGCCGGGCCTGCGCCTCGAGGGCCTGCTTGCGCGCGCCCAGGTCAATCGCTCCGTAGAGCGACCCGGGCCTAGAGAAGTCCGCCATGCTCTTCATCTTGCCGCATCACCAGGGCGGCGCAGTCACCCGCCGCCCTCTTGGAAGTCGCCCGCCGCCACCCGGAGGGTGCGCAACTGGGTGAACATCCGGTCGAGTTCGTCATCGGCGTACATGGTCAGGCCGAACTCGGCGCCCATCAGGTCGCGGGTGGCCCGCTCCACGACGTCCCGGCCGGCCTTGGTGATCTCGGCGAGCACGCCGCGCCCGTCCCGCGGGTTGGGCAGCCGGCAGACGAACCCGGACTTCTCCAGCCTGTCCACCGTGTTCGTGACACTGGTGGGGTGGACCATGAGCCGTTCGCCGATCTTCGACAGCGGGAGCGCGCCTGTCTTGCTGAACGTCAGCAGGACCAGCGCCTCGTACCGGGCGAAGGTCAGGTCGTACGGCTTCAGGAGCGAGTCGAGCTGCGACAGCAGGATCTGGTGGGCTCTCATGATCGAGGTCACGGCGGCCATGGCGGAGGAGGGCCCGAAGTGGGCACGCCAGCTCTCCGCGGCCCGGTCGATGGGGTCGAACGGCAGGTTGAGCGGCTTGGGGTGCGACACAGCGCATACGGTAGCGCGCCCCTCGTCCCGGTTCGTCTGGTGACCTGGAGCGACAGGCTTCCCCGCTTGACCAAGAATCCGGACGTCAATCATCACGCTCAGTTATGGTTCTCGTACGTATGGTGACGCAGAAGCCAAGTCCATCGGCCTGTGGGGACAGGCCGGACTCATTCGCTTCGGCCTTGCCGAGGGGCACGGGGGGTGCTTGATGAAGGTCAACGGGGAAAAGGGTGCGTGAGCACGCGGGCATTTCACGAGAGGAGCTGAAGCAGAGCGCGGCCGTCACGGTGGCCGTGCTCCTGGCGATCGGGCTGCTGGCGGCGTGGAATGTCCTGATACCTGGCGTGGACGCGTGGGAGAACATCGTGGCCGCGGTCATCGGCTCGTTGCGGATGACCGGGCCGGTGGCCGCCGCGTTCGCGGCGTGGGTGGCGTTGCGCAAGCGCAGGGCGTTGCGCGGGCGCCCGCTCACGACGTGGCGTGCGCTCAAGGCGCCGCTGGCGATCGTGGTGGTGGTGCTCGGGTCGTTCGGTGCGACGGTGCTGGTGTTGGCGGTCAAGACGGTGCTCACCGACCAGTCGGGGCGGCTGAGCCTGTCCGGCCTGGGCATGGGCATGGCGGGGCTGGCGCTCTACTCGGTGATCGGCTGGGTGGCCGGCTGGGTGGTGCCCAAGGCGTTCACGCCGCCGCTGGCCGGGCTGGCCTGCTATGGACTGTTCTCGTGGCTGGCCGACGACCGGGGCTGGGCGGACAAGCTGGCGCCCGGCACCGGGGAGCCGTACGACCTGTTCCAGGGGTTGAGCGGGGCGCCGTTCTTCGACCAGACGATCTGGCTGCTCGGCATCACGGCGGCGCTGCTGCTCGGCTGGGCGGCGCTGGTGACCAGGCAGGCGCTGGTGCTGGCGTGCGCGCTGCTGTCCGTGCTGGCGGCCGGGATGGGCGTGTCGCGGGTGCTGGCCCAGCCGAAGCCGGCCGCGGCCGTGGACATCGCCTACAGCTGCCAGGACTGGCCGATCACGGTGTGCGTGCACCCGGGGATGCGGGCGGGGCTGACCGAGCTGGGGGCGGCGTTCACGCAGATCGCCTCCCGGCTGGCGGGGACGCCCGCCGCGTTCACGCGGGTGGAGCAGCGGCCGCTGGAGGAGGAGCTGAAGCCCTCGAACGGCCTGGCGCCCGTCCACGTGCCCGACCTGTCCGCGGGGTTCGCGGAGGAGGCGGCGTACGAGTACATCGAGTCCCTGGCCGCCCGCTGCCCCGGCACGGTCGCGGACGGTTACCGGGAGATCGTGATGGCGTGGCTGCGCGGGGAGCCCCTGCCCGGCGGGCCGCTGCCCGAGCACCAGTACGCGGCGTCGTGGTTCTCGTGGCTGAGCGAGCACCAGCGCAGGGAGTGGCTGCGGATGTTCTACAGCGACTTCCAGAACTGCGGGCTGTCGAGCATGTACTTCGGCGGCGGCGGCGCGGCGCGGCCGCAGGTGGCGCCGTCGGCCCGCCCGACGCCGGAGTCGAGCCACGTCTACCCCGTGTACCCGGAGGGCGAAGGCACGCCGAACTCGGCCCCCAGCACGTCCATGGCCGGTCTGAGCTAGGCGGCGGCCGATGGATCGGAAGATGTCACCAAACGGCTGGCAATGATGATCGCCCGACGGGTAGTCATGCACGCATGACGACTTCCCGTACGACGCCGCTCGGGGTGACCACCGCGCGGCGCCGCAGGTGGCGATACGTGGCGGGTTTCCTGGTCCTGGCGGTCCTGCTCGTGGTGGGCGGCCGCCTGGCCTGGACCTGGCTCAACCCGCTCGGCGAACAGGTCATCGACCGCAGCCAGCCGGTGCTCCTGCAGTCCATCAAGGACCTCAGCCGCTTCGAGGCCGCCACGGGGAACTTCCAGGTGGTCGTGGACCTGGAGAAGGACGCCAACTTCCTGCCCGACGCGATCAAGGGCACCCGCACGCTGTTCGTCGGGGCGGGCGGGGTGGACGCGTACGTGGACTTCTCCGGCCTGGCCGGGAACGCCGTGACGGTGTCGGAGGACCGCACCCAGGCGACCGTGCTCCTGCCCCGTGCCCAGCTGGAGAAGCCCAACCTGGACAACAGCCGCTCGTACGTGTACGCGCAGCAGCGCGGGCTGTTCGACCGGGTGCAGGACTTCCTGTCCGGATCGCCAGGGGACCAGCGCGAGCTCTATCTGCTGGCGGAGAAGAAGATCACCGAGGCGGCGGTGGCGAGCGACCTGCGCGCCAGGGCGGACGCCAACACCAAGGCCATGATGACCGGCCTGCTGAAGTCGCTCGGCTTCACGAAGGTCACGGTGAAGTTCACGGACGAGCCCTAAGGACGGCTCACGGGCGCCTTAGTCGCCTGGTGCGCCTGCCTAAGTACCTTCCTATCTGGCCTTACGTCCGGAGATAAGGCATCCGCCCGATGTGTCCGGGAGGGCCTTAGGAGGAGTCTTAAGAGTGCAGGGAAGAAGCACGAGCCACAAGGGGCCTCAATGAACGCCGAACTCGAGTACACCGTGATGCAGCACCACGCCTCCGAGCTCCGCCGCGCCGCGGCCGAGCAGCGGCGGGTGCGCGAGGCGCAGAAGAGCCTGCGGCCGGAGCGCCGCAACCGCTCGGTCTTCGCCAAGTTCCTCGCCTCATGACCGTCCACAAGCAGCCCGGCCGCACCCTCCCTCGCGGCCGGGCTGAACAGCCCCCGTAGGGGGCGACGTCAGGGACCCGAATCCTGGTGGGTCCCTGCATCGCGGAGCCCCGGTCCATTCCTGGTCGGACCGGGGCATCGCGCTGTCCGGGCCGGCGGGGCTCAGACGGTGATGACGGCCTTGCCGCGCACCTGTCCCCGTTCCAGGCTGCGGACGGCCTCGGGGACCTCGCTGAGCGGGTACGTCCGGTCGACCACCGGCGTGACCTGGCCGGAGCCGACGAGCTCCGCCACCGCTCGCAGGTCGGCCTCCCGGGGCGCCATGAAGACCACGCGCAGCCGCTGGCGGGCGAACGGGTCCAGCAGCACCGTCCGGAGCTGGCGGTCGGTGCCGGCCAGCCACCGCCCGCCGCGTTCGCCGCCGACGATGACCACCGTTCCGCGGGGTGTGAGGGCGCGGCGCAGGTGGCGCAGCGGGCGGTTGCCCGCCGTGTCGACGATGACGTCGTAGCGGCTCCCCCGGCCGGCGAAGTCCTCGCGGGCGTAGTCGACGACCTCGGCCGCGCCGATCGACCGTACGAGGTCCGCCTTCGCCGCGCTGCACACGCCCGTGACCTCCGCCCCGGACGCCTTGGCGAGCTGCACCGCGTACGTCCCCACTCCCCCGCCCGCGCCGATGACCAGCACCCGCTGCCCCGCCCGCACCCGGGCCTGGTCGCGCAGCGCCTGGAGGGCGGTGATGGCCGAGGTCGGGACTGCCGCCGCGGGCTCGAACGCGAGGTCGCCCGGGATCGGCGCGAGCCGGTCCTCGCGGGCGCACGCGTACTCGGCGAAGGCCCCGCCGCCGCACGTGCCGAACACCCGGTCGCCGGGCCGGAACCGGGTCACGCCCGCGCCGACCTCCTCGACGACCCCCGCGACGTCGGTGCCGGGCCGGCCCTTGGGCTTACGCATCCCGATCGCCGGGCGCATCAGGTACGGGAGGCCGGTCATCATGTGCCAGACGCCCATGTCGAGCCCGGCCGCGCGCACGCGTAACAGCACGTCGGTCTCACCGGGCGATGGCTTCTCGATGTCCCGAAATTTCAAGACATCGGCGGGGCCGTACTCGTCCTGAACGATCGCCTTCATGGTCACTCTCCCTCTGGATACTGGAACACGTCATCGAGCGGGACCCCGAAAACCCGCGCGATCTGGAACGCCATCTCCAAGGAGGGCGAGTAGCGGCCCTGCTCGATGGCGATGATGGTCTGCCTGGTCACGCCGACCCGTTCGGCCAGCTCCGCCTGCGTCATCTCCCCGCGCGCGAACCGCAGGGCCCGGATCGAGTTCGTGACCTTGGTGGACTTCACCATGACGGCAGGCCCCGGCGGTAGGCGACGATCTTCAGCGCGGACCCCAGCACCGACGAGAGCACGAACGCCAGGTAGATCACGTTCGCGATCCAGAAGTAGCCGACCTCGGCCAGGGCCATCCACAACGCCGCCAGCCCGCCCAGAACGAGGCACCACTGGCCGGCGTATTGGCCGTAGCGCCAGATCTCGCGGTCACGCTGGTCCTTCATCCCGGCGCCTCGGCGGAAGACCGCCGAGAGCGCTATGTCGAGGACGATCGTCGCCGCGATCGCACCCCCGATGCTCCACAGCAGCGTCGCCGCGTAGGGCACCTCCGCGATTGAGGTGCCGCCCGCTCGGCCGAGGATGATCACGACGTACGTGCCGTACGCGCAGACCGAGACCACGGCCATGATCCACGCGCGTCTCTCTTCGGATGCCATGCCTCGAATGTAAAACATCCCGGACTTCATGTCTAGAATTCTTTACATCGCCGAGCGCGAGAAGGGCCCCGGGGCTCTCCCCGGGGCCCGCGAAGACTCCTACTGCTTGGGGACCGAGATGATCAGTGCGTCACCCTGGCCGCCGCCGCCGCAGAGCCCGGCCGCGCCCAGGCCGCCGCCCCGGCGCTTCAGCTCGTACGCCAGCGTCAGCACGATCCGCGCGCCAGAGGCCCCGATCGGGTGGCCCA
The DNA here is from genome assembly GCF_053603495.1 of Nonomuraea sp. NPDC004186. Classification (NCBI taxonomy): domain Bacteria; kingdom Bacillati; phylum Actinomycetota; class Actinomycetes; order Streptosporangiales; family Streptosporangiaceae; genus Nonomuraea; species Nonomuraea sp. NPDC004186. The sequence continues at coordinate 22,997 of NZ_JBSGFQ010000120.1, forward strand.
GGGCGATGCCGCCCCCGTTGACGTTGACCTTGTCCAGCGGCACGCCCAGCTCCTTGGCGGACTGCAGGACCACGCTGGCGAAGGCCTCGTTGATCTCCACCAGGTCCAGGTCGCCGGCCGTCGCGCCCTGCTTCGACAGCGCGTGCTTGATGGCGTTGGCCGGCTGGGACTGCAGGGACGCGTCCGGGCCCGCGACGTTGCCGTGCCTGCCTATCTCCGCCAGCCACTCCAGGCCCAGCTCCTCGGCCTTCGACTTCGACATGACCACGACGGCGCAGGCCCCGTCGGAGATCTGCGAGGCGGAGCCGGCCGTGATCGTGCCGTCGGCGGCGAAGGCCGGGCGAAGCTTGGCCAGGGTCTCCGGGGTGGTGTCACCGCGTACGCCCTCGTCCTCCTTGACGATCATCGGCTCGCCGCGGCGCTGCGGGATCTCCACCGGGACGATCTCCTCGTCGAAGAGGCCGTTCTTGATGGCGCCGGCGGCCAGCTGGTGGGAGCGGGCCGACAGCGCGTCCTGCTCCTCGCGGCCGATGCCGAGCCGGGCGTTGTAGAGCTCCGTCGACTCGCCCATCGCGCGCTGGTCGAACGCGCAGAACAGGCCGTCGTGGGCCATCGAGTCGACGACCTGCGAACCGCCGTACTTGACGCCCCTGCGCAGGCCGGGCAGGAGGTGGGGGGCGTTGGTCATGGACTCCATGCCGCCGGCCACCACGATGTCGAACTCGCCCGCGCGGATGAGCTGGTCGGCCAGCGCGATGGCGTCCAGGCCCGACAGGCAGACCTTGTTGATGGTGACGGAGGGGACCGTCATGGGGATGCCGGCCTTGACGGCGGCCTGGCGGGAGGGGATCTGGCCGGCGCCGGCCTGCAGGACCTGGCCCATGATGACGTACTCGACGGCCTCCGGCGCGACCCTGGCACGCTCCAGCGCGGCCTTGATCGCGACGCCCCCGAGGTCCACGGCGGCCAGCCCGGACAGGGATCCCAGGAGCTTGCCGATGGGCGTGCGAGCTCCGGCCACGATGACGGAACTGGACATGACGGGGGCCTCCTACGCTCACGTCGGGTTCTTTGACACCATACCCACGAGTAGGCGGACGCTCGCTATGGAGGTGGGCCACATATGTTCATGCGGATCGACCACATCGGAATCGCGTGCAAGGACATCGAAGAGAAGATCGCGTTCTTCTCGGAGACGTTCGAGCTGACCGTGGTCGCCAGGGAGGTCAACGAGGAGCAGGGCGTGAAGGAGGCCATGCTGCGCATCTCCGACGGCGAAGGTGGGGGCTCCTACATTCAGCTTCTGGAACCTCTCTCTGAGGACTCCCCTGTGGGAAAATTCCTCGCTAAGCGTGGCGAGGGCGTCCATCATGTGGCATTCGGGGTTCCCGATGTCGCCCAGGCGATGGCTAAGATCAACGAGAAGGGTGTGAGGCTCCTGGATGAGCGTCCCAGGCACGGGTCGATGGGCTCCGAGATCGCGTTCCTGCACCCCAAGGACGTGGGAGGAATGCTGACGGAGTTGGTGCAGGCGGCCAAGCCCTAACACCGGACCTGACAAATGTTAAAAAACGTTCATATGTAACTAGTCACGCAGAAAGTTGGACGGGGCTTCGCAGGTGGCACCAGCGGAGTACGCTTGACCTTCCACCGGACATGGAGCCTGCCCTTTGGCACAGGCTCCTGGATCGGATGCCCCGAACCCCCCGTCCGGCCCGTGTAGCCGTCTCGACAACCCAGGATTGAGCCTCCATGCAGTCCGACATCGACGCCCAGCTCAACAATTTCTTCGAGGACGCCCCCGCACGCGAGTTCGACGTGGTGCTCCGCGGTTACGACCGGCATCAGGTCCACGATCATCTGAAGCAGCTAGACGGAGAGCTACGGCAGTCCCGCGAGCAGGTGACGAGCCTGCAGCGCGACCTGTCCGACTCCCAGCGCCAGTTGCAGGAGCAGGAGCGCCCCACCTACTCCGGTCTCGGCGCCCGCATCGAGCAGCTGCTCCGCCTGGCCGAGGAGCAGGCCACGGAGCTCGTCCAGGCCGCCAGGTCCGAGGCCAACGAGATCAAGGCCGCGGCCAAGGTCGAGGCCGCCGACCTGCGGGCCGCCGCCGAGGCCGAGGCAGCCGAGAAGCGCGCTGTGGCCACGCGGGAGAGCGACGAGATGCGCTCCGCCGCCGACCGCGACGCCGAGGAGACCCGCTCGACCGCCCGCCGCGAGGCCGACGAGCTGACCAACACCACCGATCGCGAGGTCGCCAAGCTGCGGGCCACCGCCGACCACGAGGTGGCGGAGAAGCGGGCCGACGCCGAGCGGGAGATCGCCAAGCTCCGCACCACCGCCGAGCGCGAGGTCGCCCAGCTGCGGGCCTCGACCAAGCGCGAGCGCGACGAGGTGCTGACCACCGCCAAGCGGCAGGCCGACGAGATGCGCGCGCAGGCTCAGCGGGTGCTGGAGGAGTCGGAGGCCAAGCGGGCGCAGGACGAGGCGGAGTTCGAGATCCAGCTCGCCTCCCGCCGCGAGGAGGCCGAGCGCCAGGAGGCCGAGCGCCACGCCACCGCCCAGGCCAACACCCAGCGCATGGTCGCCGAGGCCGAGCAGCGCGCGGCCACGGCCGAGTCGCGGGCCACGAAGGCCACCCAGCAGGCCGAGCAGACCCGCCGCGAGGCGGACCTGCACGCCAAGCAGCTTGTCGCCAACGCCCGCAAGAGCTCCGAGACGATAGTCGCCGAGGCCAAGACGAGCGCCGACACGATCGTCACCGAGGCGAAGAACGAGGCCGAGCGCACCCGCACGACCATGCAGCGCCAGGTCGACGAGCTCACCCGCCAGCGCGACAGCATCACCAGCCACCTCGCCCAGCTGCGCCAGCTGCTCGGCGGCGCGGCCCTGCCCGGCATGGAGCCGGAGCCCGCGGTCACGGCGGCCCCGGCCAAGCCCGCACTCGCCGCTCCTGTGGCCGAGGCCCCGGCCACGACGCCCGCGGCGAAGGTCGAGAGCAAGTCCGAGGACGACGCCGAATGGTGGCAGGAGTAACCACCGGCCCACAGGTCGGGACTGCACACGGGGGCTGAAGAGCAGGTTGGAGAGAGCCTGGCGATCCGATGGTCGCTAGGCTCTCTCTTTGCTGTTTACCGACAATCTCGGGAGTGTCGCCTTGTCCGCGGATGTCGATCCCACCGCCCCGGAGCCCGCCGAGTCCGCAGAATCCACGACCGCAAAGAGAGCTGCCACGGCCCAGGAGGGCGACGGCGGCCCTCAGCCGTACGGGCTGCCCGGGAAGCCGCTAGCCCGCGGCCCCTTCCTGTTCGGGCTGGTCGGCGGGCTGGGGGTGCTGACGGCGATCGCGATCGCCCAGATGGTCGTCGCGTCGCTGAGCACGATCATCCTGGTCGTCGTGGCGATGTTCCTGGCCGTCGGCCTCAACCCGGCCGTCGAGGCCCTCCAGCGTCGCGGCCTGGCCCGGCGGGGCGCGATCTCGATCGTGTTCGCCGGGGTCATCGTGGCGTTCGCGCTGTTCGGCCTGGCTGTGGTGCCGCCGGTGAGCCAGCAGCTGTCGGAGTTCGTGGCGGCGGTGCCCACGTACGTCACCGAGCTCGGCAAGAACCCGACGCTGCACCAGCTCGACTCCGAGTACCAGATCCTGGCGCAGCTCAAGACGTTCGTGACGTCCACGCTGGGGCCGTCGCTGGCCAGCGGCATCATGGGCGCGGGGCTGGTGGTGCTGAACGGCGTCTACACCACGGTGACGCTGCTGGTGCTCATGCTCTACTTCCTCGGCTCGCTGCAGACGATCAAGGACTACCTGCTCAAGCTCGTACCGGCCTCCCGCAGGACCCGGACGAGGGCGATCAGCGAGCAGATCCTCTCCGGCATCGGCGGGTACGTGGCGGGCAACGTGCTCATCTCGGTCATCGCGGGCTTCCTGACCTGGATCTTCCTGTCCATCGCCGGAGTGCAGTACGCGCTCGCGCTCGCCCTGGTCGTGGCGCTGACGGACCTGATCCCGCTGGTGGGCGCCACGATCGGCGCGGTGCTCGTGACCGGCGTCGCGCTGCTGCAGTCGGTGCCCGCGGGGATCGCGTGCGCGGTCTTCTTCGTGATCTATCAGCAGGTCGAGAACTACTTCATCTATCCGAGGGTGATGAAGCGCTCGGTGGACGTGGCGCCGGCGGTGACGGTGATCGCCGCGCTGTTCGGCGGGGCGCTGCTGGGGATCGTCGGAGCGCTGCTGGCCATTCCGGTGGCGGCGGCCATCGCCTTGATCGTCCGGGAGGTGGTCCTGCCGCGCCAGGACCACGTCTGAGGGCCTCCCGGGGAAGGGCCGAGTCCAGTTGCCGACCGCGCCCCCGTCGCCCGTCTCACTCCGGCTGAGCTCCTTCGGGGAGCGGGAGAGCTGAGGTCCTTCGGGGAGCGGGGGGCTGAGGTCCTCGGGCCGGGGATGGGTGCGCGGGCGGGCAGCCGGTGGCCCTTGGCCGCCGGGTGGGGTCAGGGGCGGGGGGTGGCGAGGTCGGTGCGGAGGAATTCGGTGATCGCCGTGTTGAACGCCTCGGGCTGCTCCACCGCGCTCAGATGGCCGGCCTTCGGGATGATCTCCAGTCGCCCGTCGGGCACGGCGCGCGCCATCGCCTCCGCGTCGGCGGGTGGCGAGAGCTCGTCCTCCTCCCCCACCACGACCAGCAGCGGCACCTTCAGCGCGCTCAGCGTGTCGAACGAGTCGGGCCGCGCGGCCATCGCCCGTTGCGCCCAGGCGACCGCCCCCGGCGGCGCGGACTGCACGAGCCCCTTGACGCGCCCGAACACCATGGCCCGCCGCTCCCTCGTGGTCGGCCCGATGAGCGCCGGGAGCACCTCACTGACCAGCACCTCGCTGCCCTCGGAGAGCACGGCCTGCGCGATGCGCTCCCTGTTGTCCCGCGCCGTGGGCGGGTCGGCGCCGGCCTTGGTGTCGGCCAGGATCACGCCGAGCACCCGGTCGGGGTGCCGGCGGCAGAACGCCATGGTCACGTAGCCGCCCATCGACAGCCCGCCCACCACCGCCCGCTCGATGCCCTCGTCATCGAGCAGCCTGGCGACGTCGTCGGCCATCAGGTCGAGCGACGGCTCGTCGTCGCCCAGGCGGGACCCGCCGAAGCCGCGCAGGTCGGGTGTGATGACCCTGCAGGCCTTGGCCAGTCCCTCGCGCTGGGCCAGCCACATGGCCGACGAGAGCGGGAACGCGTGAAGCAGCACAACCGGGAGCCCGGTTCCGGCCGATCTCGTGTAGAGCTGCACGGACCACACGGTAGCCCGGTTCACGGCCGCAAGCACTCAATGTCGTATGCCTATATCCGCCGAAAACCGAAGACGGCTTCGCTAAAGCTCCCCATAAAGGCGGCATTTCGCCAATGTCAGCTATAAAACTGGCATTGGCCGGCGAATAATCGCGTACACAATTAGATGGCGGTGGCGCCGCCGTCCACGAACAGCACCTGGCCCGTCATGTACGCGGAAGCCGAGCTCGCCAGGAACACGGCCGGCTGGGCCATCTCCGCCACCGTCCCCCAGCGCCGCATGGGCACGGTGGCGACCGTGGCGGCACCGGAGGTCTCGTCCTCCCAGAGGTTCCGGTTGAGGTCGGTGGCCGTCCAGCCGGGGCACAGCGCGTTGACCCGCACCCCCGCCCGCGCCCACTCCACGGCCAGCGTCTTGGTCAGCGCCACCAGCCCGGCCTTGGCGGCGGCGTACGGGGCGAGGAAGGGCGCGCCGAGCGCCGCCACCGACGCCACGTTGATGACCGTGCCGCCACCCCGCTCCAGCAGGTGGGGCGCGACAGTGTGGCAGACGGTCATGGCCGAGTCGAGGTTGAGCCGCATCAGCTTGTCCCACCCCGACAACCGCAGGTCCTTGAACTCGACGAGGAAGTTGGAGCCGCCCGCGTTGTTGACCACGATGTCGAGGTGCCCGAGCCCGTCGATCGCCGCCGCGACGGCCCCCGCGGCGGCGTCGCGGTCGGTGAGATCGGCGGGGATGACGACCGCGCGCCTGCCCAGCGCCTCGACCTCCTTGGCCACCTCGGCCAGGCTCTCGGCCGAGCGGGACACGAGCGCCACGTCGGCCCCCGCCTCGGCGTAGGCGAGCGCGATGCCCCGCCCGATCCCCTTCGACGCTCCCGTGACCAGAGCCTGCTTCCCACTGAGATCGAACGCGCCCACGCTGCCTCCTCGAGTCATTACCGAACAAGATTCTAGTGACAAGACACCCGAAAACGCCACCGGCGCGGAACCCGTGAGGGTCCCGCGCCGGTGTCCGATCAGTAGGGGCTAACCTCCCAGGCCCCAGATGATGATGTCGAGCGCGTCGGCTATTCCGCTCTTGTCGAGATACTGGTTGACCTTGAAGCCGGTTTCGGCGATCGTGCCCGTCCTCGTGTTCTCGGGCTCGATCTTCTCCGGCCGGAAGATCTGCCGTTCACCCTGGCCGGAGCCACCGGGCCGGGCCGCCGGCGGCGGTCCGTCCGGATACATCCGGCCGTCTCGGTAGACGGTGTAGGACTGCGTCGGCTGGGTCGAGCCGTCGTTGCGGTAGATCTGGCTCGGCCGTGGCTGCATCGGCTGCCGGCTGTCCCTGGGCGGCGACTGCCGCTGCTGCGCCCTGTGGCTGGTCGGCCGCTGCGCCGGACGCTGCCGTGCCCGCTGGATCCCGCTGGGGAGCCGGCCGGCCCGCCTGTTACGCGTCCTGGCCGCCGCCGCGGCCCGGCGCTTGGCCGCCTGCTCAGCGGCCTTTCTCCTCGCCTCTCTCTTCGCCGCCGCCGCGGCCCGCCGCTGTGCCCGTGCCGTCGCCGCCTTCCTGGCCCGCTCGGCCGCCCTCTTCTTGGCCTGTTCCTGGAGCTTCTTCCTGGCCGCGGCCGCGGCCTTCTTCCGCGCCGCCTCCAGGGCCCGCTTCTTGGCCTCGGCCGCGGCTCTCCGCCTGGCCTCCGCCAGTGCCCGGCGCCGTGCCGCCGCGAGGGCGGCCCTTCTTGCCGCCGCACGCGCCGCCGCGATGGCGGCCCGCCTGGCGGCGGCCATCGCCAGCCTCCTGGCGATGATCTGCGCCGAGACCCGCACCACGATCGCCGCGACGAACCAGAACAGCTGGCCGTCGGGGTCGCTCATGGTGACGGGGCTGTTGTTGGCGTAGGCGTAGGCGTTGAGCTGCTGCGGGTTCTGCTCCTCCATGACGGGGTCGACCGACAGGAAGCGCCCGTTCTTGGGGTCGTACTCGCGAGCGCCGAGGTGGACGAGCCCGGTCGTGGAATCCTGCGTGCCTCCCACGAATCCGCGCTGCCCCGGCCAGAACGCCGGTGGCGATCCCCGGTTCTCGCCGAACGGAGTCGTCCTCCGTACGGCCAGCTCACCGGTCCCGGCGTTCACCGCCGCCTGAGCGGTGCCCTGGTGGTCGTTGACCAGGAAGTAGACCTGGTTGTCCGGCGTGCGCACCGCGATGGGCTCGCCGCCGATGGTGTAGTAGCGAGTCTGCTCGACGGCGTCCTTGGCGAAGTCGAAGCGCAACTCGATGTCGTCGATGTACAGCGTGGAGTCGGTCGGCGTCTTGCGGATCAGCCGGTCGCCCTCCGCGTTGTACACGAAGGACGTCGTCTTGCCCGCCTCCGTCACCGACTCCAGGTTGCCCTCGGCGTCCCAGACCAGGCTCTGGTCGGAGTTGCCGACCTTGCGCCTGGTGGTGTTGCCCGCGGCGTCGTACTCGAAGAGGTCCGACCCGACGGTCTGGAGCGCGTGCGGCTGCTTGGCGCCCGCCGCCGGGTAGGTGGAGGTACGGGTGGTCTCACCCGCGCCGCCCCAGGCGTGCTTGATCTCCTTGGTCCGGTTGCCGGTGGCGTCGTACTCGTAGCTGAGTGCGTACGGGGCCACGCCGCCGATCTTGTCGGACTGCGGGCTACCACTGGCGCAGTCGTCGGTGCCCGTCCACGCCGAGGTCATCCGGCGCAGATGGTCGTACTTGAAGCACTGCGTGTCCTGGCCGCTCGCGCCCTTGTCGGCGATCTTGGTGATGTTGCCGACCGCGTCGTAGCTGTAGTTGAGGTCCAGGTCGGTCGCCGCGGCGCCCTCCCTGTCCACCCGCATCCTGGACATCCTGCGGGTGCCCTCGTCATGGGTGTAGGTGACCCAGGTCTTCTTGCCTCCCGTGCTCAGCTCCTGCTGCAGGGTCTCGCCCAGCTTGGAGTAGCGGGTCGCGGTCACGTACGTGTTCAGGCCGCTGACCTTGGTCGGCTGGCTGAGCTCGTCGTAGGTGTAGACGACCTGCTCCTCCGCCAGGCCACCCGCGGCCGGGAAGCTGACGGACTGGACCTGGTCGTCGATCGTGTAGCGGGTGTTGAGCTGGTACGAGCCCGCCAGCTTGCCCTCCCGCTCGGGGATGGTGACGGTCTCGCGCAGCGTGCGGTAGTCGGAGTCGATGGCGTTGATCTCGGCCTTGTACGCCTGCCCGCCCGTGTAGCGGATGCTGGCGTTCATGTGGCCCTTGGCCAGCGCGTCGTACTGCCACTCGGCGAGCAGCGGACCGGTCGCGGAGCCGTCGCGCAGCTCCTTCTTGCGGCCCAGCGCGTCGTAGACGTAGTACAACGTCTTGCCGCGCGAGTCGGTCGTGGTGACCAGCTCGTCGGCGTCGTTGTACGTCATCGTGGTGGCCCCCTTGTCGGGGTCCTCCATCTTGATCTCGCGGCCACGCATGTCGTAGTGGTGCTTCCACACGTTGCCCGCCGCGTCGGTCACCGTGGACAGGCGTCCGGCGTGGTCGTAGGTGTACTTGGTGGACTCGTACTCGCCCGTCGGGGTGGCGCCCTTGTACTGGCGCAACTCGATGAGCCGGTCCTCGGCGTCGCCGATGCGGGTCGTGGCGGTGCCTCCGGCCGGGGGCGTGATGTTGACCCGGTCGCCCTGCTGCGTGGTGCTGACCCGGTACTTCTCCTGGCCCTTCGCCTTGAGGATCTGCGCGTTGGCGTCACCGCTGCCGTCGAAGGTCACCACGACCTGGTTGGGCACGTCCACGTCGGCCACGGCGAGCAGGTCGGTGGAGGGCGTCCCGGTGGCGAAGTAGCCGGTGTTCGCCTTGGCCGCCTCGCCGAGCGAGTTGTAGATGGTGTCGGTGATCGTGCGCCCGTCACGCAGCGCCGGGTCCTGCGTCTGCTCGTCGCGGGGCGCGGGCTCCTGGGTCTGGCGCTTGCGCATCAGGCCGTCGTACAGCTCGTGGCTCGCGCTGTAGGTGCCGTCCGCGTTCAGCGTCTTCGTGGTGACGAAGCTGGGACCGTCGGTGCGCATCGAGTAGGCGTACTCGGTGCTGGGCGACTGGTTGGCCGCCTTGCTGCGGTCGGGCTGCCAGACCTTGACCAGGCGGCCGAGCGCGTCGTACTCCATGTCGATGCGGCGGTTGTTCGCGTCGACCTCGGCGTACGGCTCTCCCCAGGCCGGTTCGAGCAGGGTGAGCTCGACGTGGCCCAGCTGGTTGGTCTCCTTGATCTCGGTCGGGGGCGCGCCCGCGGTCGGGGTGTAGGTGGTGGTGGACTTGGTGCCCAGCGCGTCGGTCTCGCTGGTCTCGCGACCGTAGGCGTCGTAGGTGTGGGTGCTCTCGACGATCGTCGCGCCGTCCCCGGAGACGGTGTTCTCGACGGTGGTCACGTCACCCTTGGTCGGCGCCTGGCCGTACGCCTTGTTGTCGTACTGGACCTTCTGGTCGGAGATGACCTCACCGGCGGCCAGCGTGGACACGGCGGTGCCGCAGCCGGCGGCGACCTTCTGGATCCGGCTCGTGTAGTCGAGCATCCAGCTGGTGTCGTTGCGGGCGTAGGTGTAGCGGGTGCACTGGTCGTCGTCGGTGGTGGCCAGGTCGCCCTTCTCCTCCACCTGGGTGAGCAGGCCCTTGGTGTCGTACTCGCGCTCCTCGCCGGTACGACGCCACTTGCCTCCCTCCAGCGCGGTGCGGGTGACCATGGACTTGGGCTCGACCACGTACGCGGCCTTGGTGACACCGCTCTGCGTGGACTCGGCGGTCTTGACGGACCAGGGCGCCTCGAGCGTGGCGCTCAGGATGGCCCCGCCGTCGCCGTCGTAGACGACCTCCTCGCGCTCGAAGCCGGCGAACTGGTCGAGGTCGTCGAGCTTGACGCCCTCGGTGTCCGTGACCTGCGCGCTGCGCTTGGAGCCGTCGGCCTGCTTGTCACCGTCCATGCCGCGGAAGTAGCGGAACTCCGTCAGCGTGCGCTTGGTGTCCTGGCCGTCGCCCTGACGCACCCGGACCCGGCCGTAGCCCCGGAACTCCGACCACGTGCGGTGCTCGGGCTTGACCAGGATGTTCTCGGCGTAGCGCCAGGCGGTCCCGTCGAGGTACTCGTAGTCGGTGACGACGTTGGGGGCGCCGCCGACGCGGTCCACCTCCATCGTCTGCGTGACCACGTACTTGTGGAACCAGTCGGTCACCTCGGCCTCGTTCGGCGGTGACCAGCGCTGCGGGAAGCAGCGCCTGGCGTTCTTGTCGGCGGCGGGAACGTCGCCGGGCTTGCAGTCGGCGGCGGAGTAGTTGACGCGCAGCTCACCGCCGGACTCGTTGTTCACGGCCTGCACGCGCCACTTGACCAGCGGAGCGCGGCCCTCGTTGGCGTCCACCCGGTTGGGCAGCTGGACGCCGATGAACGTGACCTTGGGCAGCGTGATCGTGCCGCCCACGTGACCGCTCTGCTGGATCGACGCCAGCCACAGCGCCGGGCTCATGCCGTCGCCCGAGGCGGGGAACTGGTGCGCGAGCGTCCAGGAGTCCACCGGGGTGTACTGGCCCGAGGCGTTGATGATCTGCGTGGTGACCTTGGTCAGGCGCTTGCGCGTGAAGAACGTCGGCGCCAGGCGGTCGGTGCACTTCACGCCGGAGTCACAGATCTGGTCGAACGGGACATCCGGCCAGCTGCTGGCGGTCTCCTTCTTGAGCTGGTCGGCGGCGCAGGTGATGGTGCCGCTGGGCAGGCAGCGCTCGGCCACGTCGAAGACGACGCGGGAGGCGGGAGCCTTGGTGAACAGCTCGTTCTGCAGGTAACCGTAGTCGATGCGGGTGAGGTAGCCCGCGCGGTCGTACACGGTGCCCAGCTCGGGCTTCATGTTACGGCCGTAGTAGTTCTTCTCCTGCGCGTACCAGTACGTGGTGGCGTTGCCGTGGGTGTCCACCGCGTAGTCCAGGTTCCACCGGTACGCCTGCTGGCACCAGGCGTTGGCCGGGGTGCTGTTGTAGCAGGGCTCGCCGCTGTTGTTGCCGAACACCGGCACCGTCTGGACCGACTTCGTCTCCGCCTTGCCGGTGACCCAGCCGGGCAGGCGGTTCAGGCCGAAGGTGTACTGGGTGCCGTCGGCGCCGGTGACCCGCCAGTACTCGCCGTTGTTGTCGCCGTTGGTGGCGCCGGTGAGGTACTCGATGCGGGTGCCGTCGTCGCGCTTGGGCCGCCACTGCTTGCTCGTGGCGTCCTTGACCAGCTCGACGGCCGAGTTGCCGAGCGACAGGGTGACGTTCTCCCCGTCCCAGCACAGGTCGCCGGTCTTCTTGCCGTCGACCATGCAGGACTTGTAGCGGCGCTCGATGTAGCCGCTGGGGTTCAGCTCGAAGCCCTCACCGACCCAGGAGGCCTGGTTGTTGGTGGAGGCGGTGCGACCGTCCACGCTCTGGGAGGAGTAGTCGATCGACAACTCCGGCTCGTCGCCGCCCAGCGCGGGAGGGGTGCGCAGGTCGTAGTCCCAGTTGAAGTCGCCGGTCTGGGGGCCGACGCCCCAGCTCGCCGACGGGGCGAGCGAGGTGGCGGAGTGGTCGCCGGACTGGCCCGAGGCGGCGGCCGTGACCGCGTACAGGCCGGCCGGCTCGAACTCGGCGGTCAGCGTGCCCGCCTTCGGGTCGTTCTCGCTCTTGACCGGCTGGGGGGCGGCGCAGCCGTCCGCCTCGGTCAGGGCGCACTCCTCCAGCTTGACCACGCGGAGCCGGGCGCCGTAGTCGCCGCCGTAGGCGTAGCGGAAGCCGGAGTAGTCGATCTGCAGGCGGGACTTCTTGCCGGACGCGGCCTTGAGGCTCGCTCCCTGGCCGGGCGATACGCGCATCGCGAGGCCGAGCAGCTTGGAGTCGAGGAGCTCGACGCGTACCGGGTCGGAGGTCTCGGCCGTGGCGGCGGCGGCTTTGGCGTCCTTCTGCGGGGCCAGCTTCACGGGGAAGCCGGTCGCCGCCAGGGTGCTCGCCCCGGTGCCGCCCAGCTCCGCCGCCTGAGGTTTGGGCCAGGCGATGCCTGGCGGCGCCTTCCACGCCTGTTTCTCGACGGGATTGGCCATCGGGGGCAGGACCGGGACGCTCTTGCCCTTGATCGGCTTCTCGTTCTCCACCGAGGGAGCCGGCCGGGACGCGGCCTGCGCGGGCATGGCGTACGTGAGGGGGACGACGAGGGCGATGGTGAGCACCGCCGCGAGTCTGCGAGGCCAGGGCGACTCGGGCTTGGGCTTGACGAAACGGTTCCAGTAAGGGTCGGGATTGTCGGGTTCGTCGGGTTCGTGAG
>NZ_JBSGFQ010000121.1:0-35467 GCF_053603495.1 Nonomuraea sp. NPDC004186
CTGGCCCGTCGGCAGCCGGCTGCCGACGGAGCGGGAGCTGGCCGCGACCTTCGGCGTCGGGGTCAACACCGTCCGTCGGGCGGTGGGGATCCTCGTGGACGAAGGCGTCGTGGTGCGGCGGCAGGGTTCGGGCACCTACGTGGCGAGCCGGCCCGCGCCGACGGGCCGCAGGCTCATCGGCGTGCTCGTCCCCTCGACCTCGTACTACTACCCGCGGGTCATCGAAGGCATCGAGCGGGCGCTGACCGCGGCCGGCGCCGGAGTCATTCTCGCCAGCTCCGAGAATCAACCCGGCCTGGAGCACGCCCAGACCCGCAGGCTTCTCGACAGCGGAGTCGAGGGGCTCATCCTCGTGCCGAACCTGAACGTCATGGACGACCCTCAGGCGCACATCGAGGCCCTGCGCAAACTGCCCGTCCCGTACGTGCTGGTCGAACGCCGTCCGACGGTGCTGGAGCCGGACGACCCGACCTCCTACGTCGTCACCAACCATGTGGGCGGCGTCCACGCCGCGGTCCGGCACCTGGTCGGGCTCGGCCACTCCAGGATCGGCTTCGTCGGGCGGGTCAGAACGGGGACGGCCGACGTCGTCACCGATGGATTCGAGCGCGCGATCCGGGCCTTGGGCGTCGAACGGGTCACCGAGGCGGTCGTCAGGCGCACCGAGTGGCCGGCCGAGGAACTGTTCGCCTTCGCCCGGGACTGCCGCGACCACCGCGTGAGCGCCGTGTTCTGCCATGGCGACCGCGACGCCGCGTCGCTCGTCGTCCAGGCGCGCAGGCTCGGCCTGCGGGTGCCGGAGGACCTGGCGCTCGTCGCCTACGACGATGACGTCGTCGACCTGACCGACCCTCCGCTCACCGCGGTGGCCCCGCCGAAGCCGGAGGTCGGGGCGCTGGCCGCGGAGCTGCTCCTGCGCCGCATCGACGACCCCGCCGCCCCGGCCCACCGGATCGAACTGCAGCCCCGGCTGGTCGTGCGAGGGTCCTGCGGCGGGACCCCCACGACTCCTTAGCCACCCAGAACGACCTTTTCGTCGCCTCAGACGACGCGTCACCCCACGGAGAGCAGGTACCCCCATGCCTGAAAGAGAACGTTCCAAAATCGCCGCGCTCGGGACGGCCCTGATCCTGACCCTGACCACAACCGCGGCCTGCGGCGGAGGCGGCGACGAGACGGCCGGTGGCAAGGTCGCCCTGACGCTGGGCTACTACGCCGAAGTCGGCGGCCCCGCGGACGGCCTGATGCGCAAGCTGGTCGACCAGTTCACCAAGGCCAACCCCGGCATCGAGGTGAAGATCGAGTCCGCCGACTACGACCAGTTCTACAAGCGCCTGCGCACCCAGCTCGCCGGCGGCCAGGCACCCGACGTATGGCTGTCCGACGGCGTCCTCGTCCAGGAGTTCAGCGGCCGCAACAGCCTGCGCGACCTCACCGCGTACGCCTCCGACATCAACCCCGCCGACTACTACGGCATCGACATCATCAAGAAGGGCGACCCGCGGGGACGGCTGTTCGGCTTCCCGCAGGGCGCCCAGTCCACCGCGCTGTTCTACAACAAGGCGATCTTCGCCAAGGCCGGGGTGGAGCCGCCGACCGCGGACTGGACCTACGACGACCTCCTCGCCGCGGCCAAGAAGCTCACCCAGGACACCAACGGCGACGGCAAGACCGACATCTACGGCTTCCGCGCCTACTCGCCCAGTTTCGTGGAGAGCTGGTGGCCGATGGTCAAGGCCTTCGGCGGTGACGTCCTCGCCGACGACGGGAGGATCGCGATCGACAGCCCGCAGAGCCGCGATGCCCTCACCTGGATGAACAGGGCGATGCATGAGGAGAGGGTCGCCCCGGATCCGGTGACGACCGAGGCCCTGGGCAAGTCCCAGATCCTGTTCCCGAGCGGCATCGTGGCGATGCAGTTCGGCATCTACGCCCGGATCCAGACCGCGGCCCAGGGCAAGATCGACATGGGGGTCGTACCGCTGCCGAAGGGGCCGAACGGGCAGCGCGGCGACCTCGCCAACATCAACTCCTGGGTGGTCAACCGCGCCTCGTCCGAGCCCAAGGCCGCGGCCGCCTGGAAGTGGATCAAGTTCTTCGCCGGCGAGGGGCCGCAGGCCGCGTGGATGTCCACCGGCGAGGCCATCCCGATCAACAAGAAGGTCGCGCAGACCCCGGCGTTCCTCAACCCCGGCACGCCTCCCACCGACCGCAAGCCCTTCACCGACGCCCTCGCGGACGCCGATGACATCGGCCTGAGCCCGGTGTGGAGCGAGTACACCGCCGCGATCACCAAACAGGTCACCAGCGCGCTGTCGAAGCAGACCGGGATCGAGGACGCGCTGAAGACCGCGCAGACCGACGCCCAGGCTGTCGTCGACCGGTTCAAGCCGGCCGGATGACCCGGCACGTCAAGGAACGGGAAGGGGGCGAGAAGTGACGATCACGACCGGATCCGGAAAGGTCGCCGAGAGGTTGTGGGCGAGCCTGTTCGCCTCCCCCTACCTGGCCCACCTCGTCCTGCTCACGGCCTGGCCCGTGCTGGCCCTGAGTTATCTCAGCTTCACCGACTACGACACCGTCTCCCCGCCGAACTGGATCGGCCTGGACAACTACGCCAGGCTGCTGAAGGACGAGCACTTCTGGAACAGCCTGCTCAACACGGGCCTGTTCGCCCTCCTGTACGTGCCGGCGCAGACGGTCCTGGCGCTGGTCCTGGCCGTCGGCCTCAACCAGCGGTTGACGTTCATGCCGTTGCTGCGCGGCGCCTATTTCGTCCCGGTCGTCTCGTCCTGGGTGGTCATCGCCTACGTCGCCGACGCGGTGTTCAACCCGCGCACCGGTTCGGCCAACACCGTCCTCGGCTGGTTCGGCGTCGACCCGCAGAACTGGCTCGACAGCCCCGCGCTGGTCATCCCGACCCTCGCCCTGGTGGCGGTCTGGAAGGGCGTCGGCTACATGATGGTGCTCTTCCTGGCCGGGTTGCAGTCCATTCCGAAGTCGCTGTACGAGGCCGCCGAGATGGACGGCGCCGGGCCCGTCCGCCGCTTCCGGCACATCACCGTGCCGGCCGTGTCCGGGACGACGTTCCTGGTCCTGGTGCTGTCGACGATCTCGGTCCTTCAGGCCTTCGAGCAGGTCTACGTCATGACGGGCGGCGGGCCGGGCGATGCCAGCGAGGTGACCGTCCTGTACATGTACCGGCAGGGCTTCGAGTACTTCCAGATGGGCTATGCGGCCGCGGTCGCCTGGGTGCTGTTCGGCATCACCCTCGTCCTCACCCTCGTCCAGCTCTGGCTGCAGCGGAAGTGGGTGCATTATGCCTAGCCGCGCTCTCAAGCGCCGGGTGCGGCCCGGCCGCCTGCTGGCCTACGTGTTCGTCGTCTCCGGCGCCGCGATCATGCTGCTGCCGTTCGTGACGTCCCTGTTCAACTCGCTCAAGTCCTACGCCGACTTCATCGCCATCCCGCCGACGCTGCTGCCCGACCCGCCGGTCTGGTCGAACTACACCGACGTGTGGGCCCGGGCCCCATTCGCGTCGTACGCGATCAACAGCTTCGTCATCGCGGGACTGGCGACGGCCGGGGCCGTGATCAGCAGTGCGATGGTCGGGCACGCGATGGCCCGCATGCGCCTGCCGCTGCGCGACGCCCTGCTGACCGCCGCGCTCGCCACGCTCATGCTGCCGACGGTGGTGACGATCATCCCGACGTTCATCATGTTCCGCGAATTCGGCTGGCTGGACACCTTCCTGCCGCTGATCGTCCCGTTCTGGCTCGCCACCCCCTTCGGGATCTTCCTGATGCGTCAGGCGTTCCTGGCCATCCCCGCCGACTTCATGGAGGCCGCCGCCCTCGACGGCGCCGGCCTCTGGAAGATCTTCACGCGGATCCACCTGCCGCTGGTCAAGCCGTCCCTGGCGACGCTCGCCGTCTTCACCTTCATGACGTCCTGGGGCGCGGTCCTCGAACCGACGGTCTACCTGATCTCCCCGGAGAAGCTGACCCTCCCCATCGGGGTGATGGGCCTGCGCGGTCAGTTCGTCGGCAACGACCAACTGGTGACCGCCGGAGCCCTGATGTCGCTCGTCCCGATCCTCGTGGTCTTCATCGTCGCCCAGCGCTACTTCGTGCGCGGCGCGGCGGCCTCCGGCCTCAAGGGCTGACCTCTCCCAAGCCAAGGAGTTGTTTGTGCTTACCAACGAGCCCTCGTTCCGGCTCGGCCTCATCGGCACCGGCATCGTCGGCGACCTGCACCTGCGGGCCGCGCGGAACCTGCCCCAGGTCACGGTCGGCGCGGTCTGCGACATCCGCGCCGACGCCGCGCGGCGCGCGGCCGAGGAGGCGGGAGCCACCGCCTACACCTCGCACCGGGAGATGCTCGCCCGCGAGCGGCTGGACGGCGTGATCATCACCTCGCCGCACAACCTGCACGCCGAGATGACCGTGGACGCGGCCGGCGCGGGTGTGCACGTCCTGGTGGAGAAGCCGATGGCCACCACGGTCGCCGACTGCACCGCGATGATAGAAGCCTGCGAGGCCGCGGGGGTGACGCTCGCCGTCGGGCACGTGCTGCGCTTCAGCGCCCATGCCCGTCAGGTCGCGGCGCTCCTGGCCTCCGGTGAGCTCGGCCCGGTCCACGCGATCAGCCACCGCAGAACGGCCCATTACGAGCGTGGCTCGCGTCCCGACTGGTTCTTCGACCCGGTCGCGGCCGGCGGCGGCATCGTGATGAACGTCGGCACCCATGGTCTCGACCGCATCCAGTGGCTCGGCGCCGGCGAGATCGAGTCGGTCCACGCCCACCTGTGGAGGCGGCGCGGCCTGGACATCGAGACCGACGCGGTCGGCGTCATCGGCCTGTCGAGCGGCGTCAAGGCGAACTTCCTGTTCACCAGCGCCGGCCTGCCCTACACCGACGAGACGCTCGTGATCTGCGAACGGGGCTCGCTGCGCTGGTCGGCCACCGAGGGCACCTTCGTCAGCGACGGCGGTGCCGAACGGCAGATCACGCCGGGCGGGGACCACCCGGAGGCGGCCTTCACCGAGCAGCTCGCCGACTTCGCCGATGCCTGCACGACTGGCCGCCCGCCGCTGGTCGGGGGTGACTACGGCCGGTCCGTCGTGGCCGCGGTCCTGACGATCTACGAGTCGGCCGTCCGCGATCGCCCAGAAACGGTCGGTTCCGCCTTGCTGAGGAACCCGGCATGAGCGGCCGCCTGGCCTTCAGCACCCTCGGCTGCCCCGGCGCGCCGGTCGAGCAGGTGATCGAGCTGGCACGCGAGCACGGCTGCGAAGGCATCGAGCTCCGGTGTGCCACCGGCGAGATCCTGCCGCCCACGGCCACCGACGCCGAGGCCCGGACGGTCGGGGCCCGGTTCGCGGAAGCGGGCATCGAGATCATCTGCCTCGCCTCCTACGTGCGGGTCGGGATGCCGGGCGAGGGGGCCGCGCTCGCCCGGCATCTGGAGCTCGCGCGGCTGGCCGGCGCGTCGTTCGTACGGGTCTTCGGAGGAGACCCGGACGACCCCG
Organism: Nonomuraea sp. NPDC004186; assembly: GCF_053603495.1. Classification (NCBI taxonomy): domain Bacteria; kingdom Bacillati; phylum Actinomycetota; class Actinomycetes; order Streptosporangiales; family Streptosporangiaceae; genus Nonomuraea; species Nonomuraea sp. NPDC004186. Next base: position 5,532 of record NZ_JBSGFQ010000121.1, read on the forward strand.
GGGTGGCGGGCCGCGCCGTCACGACCCTGCGGGCCGAGGCCGGGAGCGCCGCACGGTCCGGGGTGCGGATCCTGCTCGAAACGCATGACGCCTTCCTCACCGGACGCGCCGTCGCCGACGTGCTCTCCCAGGTCGGCTCCCCGCACGTCGGAGCCCTCTGGGACGTCGTCAACCCGTGGCGTGCGGGTGAGCCCCCGGCCGTCACGGCCGAGGCGCTGCGCCCCTGGCTGGCCCACGTACAGGTGAAGGACGTCACCTCCACCACCGACCTCGCGCCCGTGCTGCCGGGCGCCGGAGCCGTGCCCCTCGACGCGTTCGCCGGGGAACTGACCCGTCTCGGCTACGGCGGCTGGACCTGCCTGGAGTGGGAGGCCGCCTGGTACCCGCAGGCCGCGCCCCTGCATGAGGCCCTGTCCGCCTTCCGCTCGCTGATGTCGGAGGACATCCGATGATCGAGAACCTGAACGATCCGCTCGAAGCGCTCTCCACACCGTCCGAGGCCGTGGCCGACGGCCTCGCCCGCACCGCGGGCGACCTGATGCTGCTGGGCGCCGGAGGCAAGATCGGCCCCGGCCTCGCGGTGATGGCCCGCCGGGCCCTCGACGCCCGCCGTTCCACCGCCCGGGTGATCGCCGTCGCGCGCACCCTCTCCGGCGAGGACGAGGCGTTCATGAAGCAGGCCGGAGTGGAGATCGTCCGGGCCGACCTGCTCGACGACGCCGACCTGGCCCGCCTGCCCGAGGCCGAGCGCGTCGTCTACCTGGCCGGACGCAAGTTCGGCACGCACGGCTCCGAACACGGCACGTGGGCGCTCAACACCTACCTGCCGGGACGCGTCATGCAGCGCTTCCCGGGATCCCGCGTCGTCGCCTTCTCCACCGGGAACGTCTACCCCCTCGTCCCGGTGGCCGGCGGCGGAGCCGACGAGGACACCCCTTCGAGCCCGGCCGGTGAATACGCGCAGTCCTGCCTCGGCCGCGAACGCATCATCGAGCACTTCTCGCGCGTCCAGGGCACCCCGGCCGCCATCGTCCGCCTCAACTACGCCGTCGAGATGCGCTACGGCGTCCTGCTCGAACTGGCGCAGGCCGTCCACCGGGGCGAGCCGATCGACCTGGCGACGGGCAGCGTCAACGTCATCTGGCAGGGCGACGTCAACGCCATGACGCTGCGCCTCTTCGAGCACTGCGCCACCCCACCGCTGATCCTCAACATGGCCGGACCCGAGACCGCGTCGGTCCGCTGGCTGGCCGGACAGCTGGCCGCCCGCCTCGGGGTCACGCCGCGCCTCATCGGTGACGAGGAGCCGACGGCCCTGCTCTCCAACGCCGCACGCTCGCACGACCTGTTCGGCTACCCGACCGTCCCGCTGATGCGCCTGCTCGACGCCACCGCCCGCTGGGTGGCCTCCGGGGGAGCGGTGCACGGCAAGGCCACCCACTTCCAAGAACGAGAAGGACGCTTCTGATGCCAGCCATCCTGGCGCCCTCCGCAGCACGCACCCTGCTGGAAGGCGTCATCATCCCCGCGCACCCCCTCGTCATCGCCGCCGACGGCACGCTCGACGAGCGCCGCCAGCGAGCGCTGACCCGGTACTACCTCGACGCCGGAGCGGGTGGCCTCGCCGTAGGCGTCCACACCACCCAGTTCGGCATCCGTGCGGCGGGTCTGCTGGAGCCGGTGTTGCGGCTGGCCGCGGACGAAGCCGCCACGGCCGGCACCCGGGCGAGCGGCCCGGCCCCGGTGCTGGTCGCGGGCGTGGCAGGCGGTACGGCGGAGGCCGTCCGCGAGGCCGAGCTGGCCGCCTCCCTGGGCTACGACCTGGCCATGGTCATCCTGCGCGGCCTGGACCACCTGCCCGATCGCGAGCTCGTCGCCCACCTGGCCGAGATCGGTGAGGTGCTGCCGCTCTGCGGGTTCTACCTGCAGCCGGCCGTGGGCGGTCGCGTCCTCGGCGTGGACTTCTGGCGCCGGGCGGCCCAGCTCCCGGCGCTACGTGCGGTGAAGATCGCGCCGTTCGACCGCTACCGCACGATCGACGTGGTCCGGGCGGTCTGTGAGTCCGGCCGGGCCGAGGAGATCGCCCTGTACACCGGTAACGACGACAACATCCTGGTCGACCTGCTCACCGAGTTCTCGGTGGAGGTGGAAGGCAAGCCGGTCGTCAAGCGCATCGTCGGCGGACTGCTCGGCCAGACGGCGGTGTGGACCCACCGGGCCGTGGAGCTGCTGCACCGCGCCCACGAGGCGGTCAGGAGCGGACAGGTGGACGCCGGGCTGCTCACGCTCGCCGCGCGGCTCACCGACGCCAACGGCGCGGTCTTCGACGTGGCGCACGGGTTCGCGGGCTGCATCGCCGGAGTGCACGAGGTGCTGCGCCGCCAGGGCCTGCTGGCCGAGGTACGGCTGCTCGACCCGGCCGAGGGCCTGTCGCCCGGCCAGGCCGAGGAGCTCGACCGCGTCATCGCCGCCTACCCCGAGCTGGTGGACGACGAGTTCGTCGCCCGGCACCGCGACGCGTGGCTGGAGGCGGCATGAAGAAGATCACCGCCTTACTGGCGGCGCTGATCGTGGCCTCGACACCGCTTCAGGCGATGCCCGCCACCGCCGCCACCGTCGCCGCCGACGGGCCCAACCTGGTGCCGAACCCCGGGTTCGAGACGACCACGCCCTCCACCGAAGCCTGCCCGGCACCCGCCTGGTGCACGCCGTGGCAGAGCTCCACCTACGCGATCGACACCACGGTGGCCGCGGAGGGCGGCCGGTCGATGCGGATCGACGGCTCGCCGACCAAGAAGATCGGCGGGTACGTCACCGTCCCGCTCAACCAGACGACCACCCCCATCGTGCACATCTCCGCCAAGGTGAAGCTCGACGCGATCACCCTGGCCGACTACACCGACTTCCCCGGCGCGGCCCGCGTCTCGCTCAACTTCAGCTACGTCGACAGCGCGGGGACCACCGTCTACACCGGCTCCGGCCTGCTCGGCGGCATCCTCACCGGCACCAGGGACTGGAGCGCCGTGGAGGGCACCTTCAAGGTGCCGCCGCTGACCACGCGGGTCCAGATCATCAACACCGTGCAGACCTCCACGGGCACCATGTGGGTGGACGACGTGCGGGTGACGCCGGGGTCGGCCTGGCTCTATCCCGAACGCGCCGCCAAGAAGGCCGCGCCGGGCAGCGACGCCACGTTCCTGGTCACGGTCACCAACCGGCGCGCCGTGGCCGACACCCTGCGGCTCGCGGTGGACCGCGGCACGGTGAGCCCGGCGGTGACCGCGCCACTGAAGCCGGGGGAGTCCACGCTGGTCACGGTGACCGTTCCGGGCTCCGCCGTACTGACCGCCACGCCCAGTGGTGACGCGGCATCGGCACAGCGGGCCACGCTCACGGTGGAGGAGGCCACCGCCAAGGGCGGCGAACCTCGGGTCTACGCGACGCCCGCGGAGCTGGACACCCTGCGCGAGCGCATCGCGGGTCGGCCGTGGGCGGCCAAGGCCTTCGACACCACGGTCAAGGCGGAGGCCGACGCCTGGCTGGGCAGGCCGCTGGACAAGACGGTCTTCCACGGCGGCTGGAGCGGCAACTTCAAATGCCCCGGCACCAACACCATGCTGACCTTCGACTACGACAGCCCCACGAGCCATCGGTGCCCGCTCGACGGCAAGACCTACAGCGGCGAGCCGTACGACAGCGCATGGGTGGAGATCTGGCACAACAACGCCGCGCAGGGCGCTTCCGACCTGGCGCTCGCCTACCGGGTGACCGGCGGTGAGCAGTACGCGGCCAAAGCGCGTGACATCCTGCTCTACTACGCCGACCGGTTCCTGTCCGTGCCGCTCAACCCGCTCTACGGGCGCATCCACTACCAGTCGCTGGACGAGGCGGTCGCGGCCATCGGGCTGATCGACGCCTACGACCTGATCCGCGACGGCCTCACCGAGGCCGAGCGGGTGAACATCGAGGGCAATCTGCTGCGCCCGCTGGCCGAGCTGCTGATCTCCAGCCCGATGGCGACCTCCAACTTCCAGGCCTGGACGGCCGCGGCGGTGCACGGGGTCGGCGCGGCGATCGACGACGCCGGACTGCGCGATGCCGCGCTGAAGGACACCGAGTTCCTGCTGGACAAGGCGATCGTGAGCGACGGCTGGTGGTGGGAGGGCTCGGCCAGCTACCACCTGTACGCGCTCCAGGCGCTCACCCAGGTCGCCATCTCGGCGCGGGAGAAGGACTACCCGCACGATCCGCGCTTCAAGTCGATGTACACCACGCTCCTGCCGTACCTGTATCCGGACCTGACCGTCCCCGCGGCCGGTGACGGCGGCACCTGGGGACGGAGGTTCGGCCCCAACTTCACGATGTTCGCCGAATGGGCCTATGCCACCTACGACGACCCCGACTTCGCCGCCGGGCTCGGGCTGGCCTACCACAATCTCGGCCAGCCGCGAGGCGACCGGTGGGCGCTGCGGTACGGCGCCGACGAGATCCCGAAGAGCCCAGGTGTACGGCAGCGCAGCACCACCTTCCGCGGCCTGGGCGAGACCGTGCTGCGCGGGGGCGAGCCGGCCAACCTCGTCCCCAACGGGGACTTCACGGAGGCGGCACTGGAGGACGCGGGCAAGCCGGCCTTCTGGGCGCTGACCGGGACCTGGAAGAAGGGCGCGGTGACGGGCCAGGCGACCCAGACCTTCCCGGTGGACGGCACTCGCCTGTCACATCTGCGGCTGTCGGCCCTGGGCCGCGGATCGGTCAAGCTGACCTTCCTCGACCGGAAGGGCAGGAAGATCAGCGCGACCGAGGGAGAGAAGGAGCTCCAGGTACCGGTCAAGGCGCGTGCCGTACGGCTGGCGATCGACGGCGGCTTCGAGCGGCTCGACCTGTGGCCGGCCGACCTGGCCCGGGACGGCGGCTTCGAGGACGGCGGCACGTCCTGGGCCCGCGAGGGCCGCACGGCGATCTCGCCGCTCGCCTATCGCGGCGGCTCGGCGGCGACGGCCACGCAAGGGCGCTGGAGCAGCGACATCCCGGTCACCGGCGGCCTCGTCGGCGCCGTCGAGCTGAAGGCGCGGGTCCAGGGGATCGGCCGGATCGAGCTGTCGTTCGTGAAGAAGGACGGCACGACCACCGAGCCCGTCTCCACAGCCTTCGCAGGCACCTGGAAGGCCGCCGGGGTGCACGGCCCGGTTCCGCGTGAGGCGGTCGCGGCGCGGGTGTCCCTCGTCTCGGACAGGGGCGTGGGGTTCTTCGACGACGTCGCCCTGCTGTACGGCTCGGCGGTGGACCCCTTCCAGGCCGACGCGATCCGGATGGACCACGGCATCCCGGGCGGCAGCCACGGCCACGCCGACAAGCTGCACGTCGACGTGACCGGCGGCGGGCTGCAGTCGACCGATCTCGGCATGGTCTACGGCTCCGACAACGCCGACCTGACCAACAACTGGTACCGCGAGAGCGTCTCGCACAACACGGTCGTCGTGGACGGCCGAAGCCAGGACCGCACCATGCGCGGCTCGCTGAACTTCTTCGGCACCACCCCCGGGCTGCGGGTGGCCGACGCCGGAGCCAAGGACGGGGACGTGGCCATCCGCCGCGCGGACCTGATGACCGACCGCTACACACTCGACGTGTTCGACGCCTCGGGGAGCACCGCGCACCGCTACGACCAGTCGTGGCACGGGCAGGGGACGCTGGAGGTGAGCGGGCCCGCCATGACGCCGCCGCCCTGCGGCGACTGCGTGCTCGACCCGGCCGACACCGACTTCGGCTACCACCGGCTCAAGCGGGTCGCCGAGGGCACGGCGGCGGACGGGCGGTGGCAGGCGCAGTGGACCTCCGACACGGCGGTGCTCTCGCTGCGGTCGCTGGAGCCGACCTCGACCGGGGTCCTGCACACCAGCGGGCCGGGCGAGGCCACCACCGGCAAGCCCATCCCGTTCCTGCTGGCCAGACGGGAGGGGACGGCGCGGACGCGGTTCACCACGCTGATCGAGACCCGCTCGCTGGCGGACCGGCCGGCCGTGAGCGAGGCCCGGCGAATCGCCGACGGGCACGTGCGGGTCGACCTGACCGCCGGCCTCCGCGACGACGTGCTCTTCGACTCCGGCTACGCGCTGCTCAGGCGGGCCGCGAACGGCGCACCGGTCAGCGTGGACCTGATGCGCCGCGCCGCGGTCTCCGTGGACGGCGTCGACTGGGTCAGGGTCTCGCAGCCGATCGAGCGGGCGTCGGTGGCCTACGCCGGGTCCGAGCTGCGGCTGACCGTGCCGCGCGGAGCGACCGGGCGGTATGAGATCTCGGTCCACGCACCAGGTGTACGAGATGTCACCTTGAATGGACAGTCCGTGAAATACGTCCGATCCGGCGACAGGGTCACCGTCGCCGTCACGGTCTCCTAGGAGCTCGCGATGGCGGCGCTCCTGCGGCCCTACCATCCTGCCGACCTGGCCGGAATCTACCGGGTGTGCCTGCTCGTCGACGGGGCGGGCCGGGCGGAGGCGCCCCGCTTCCACGCCCCCGACCTGCCCGGTCACCTCTACGCGGGGCCGTACGCGGTCGCCGATCCCGGCCTGGCCTCCGTCGTCGCCGACGAGCAGGGGATCGGCGGCTACGTCGTCGCCACCGCGTGCACCGAGAAGTTCCTCGGGTGGGCCCGCGAGCACTGGTGGCCGGTGCTGCGCGAGCAGTACCCCCGCCGTCCCGATCCCGGCGACGGCACCCTCGACCACCGCTACGTCGATGTGATCCACGACTACCCGGACGCGCCTCGGCCCTGGTTCACCAGCCACCCGGCCCAGGCGCACATCAAGCTCGCCGCGCGGCTGCGGGGCACGGGCTGGGGCCACCGCCTCATGTCGGCCCTGATCGCGTCGTTGCGGGAACGGCAGGTGCCCGGCCTGCACCTCGGCGTCGCCGAGACCAACGTCCGGGCCCTGGCCTTCTATGCCGCGCTCGGCTTCATCGAAGCCGAGCGTCACCCCTGGGGACGCACGCTCGTCCTCGATCTCTGAACAGGAGCCAGCCATGAGAGGAAAGGTCCTCACCGCACTCGTCTCCCTCTTCGCCCTCGTCCCCGGCACCGCCCTGGCCGCACCCCGCGTCAACACCTTCGAACGGCCCGAACGGGGCACCGCCTACACCCTGAGCCAGTGGGCGGCCGACGGCTGGAGCGCGCCCTGGCAGGAGGGCATGGACACCCGTACCTGGATCGACGGCTACAACTTCAACCACTCGGGCGGCAAGTCGCTGCGCGTCTTCTACCCCAAGGGCAAGATCGGACCGGCCGACTCCGGCGCCCAGGCGCCGCTCGCGCTGACCCCGGCCCGCGAGTACTACCTGTCCTACTGGGCGCGCTACAGCAGCGACTTCAGCTGGGGCAGCACGGAGTTCGCCGGGAAGCTGGGACTCGGTCTGGCGGGCGGCGCCGCGTGCTCGGGAGGCCAGGTCTGCGACGGCTACAACGGCTTCAGCTCGCGCATGATCTGGCGGCGCAACAACGGCCAGGCGGCGATCTACTACTACCACATGGGTCACGCCGGGCAGTACGGCGACTACGCCGTGCTCAAGCGCAACGGCGTCGACATCCTCTATCCGCGCGGGGAGTGGTTCAACGTCGTCCAGAGGCTCAAGGTCAACACCGTCACCAACGGCAACGCCAACCCCGACGGCGAAATCGAGATCTTCTACAACGGCGTCTCGGCCGCCACCGTCACCGGGCTGCGCTTCGTGCGCAACGGCGACCTGATCGACAGGGCCTACTTCTCCTCCTTCTTCGGCGGGGCGACCACCGACTTCGCGCCCGCCAACGACTCCTGGATCTGGTACGACGACCTCAAGGTGTCGACCAACCGGGCCGACATCTGCGAGCTGGCGCCCGGTGGCTGCCACACCCGCACCTTCGAGGCCGAGAACTACAGCGCGATGAAGGGCGTCATCACCGAGCCCACGCCCGACACGGGCGGCGGGCAGCACGTCGGCTCCTTCGACAGCACCGACTGGATCGCCTTCGGCGGGGTCACCATCCCGTCGGCCGGGCGCTACCTGGTGGAGTACCGCGTCGCGTCGCCGAACAACGGCGGGGTGATCTCGCTGGACCTCAACGAGGGCGCCACCCCGCTCGGAAACATCGACGTGCCGAACACCGGGAGCTGGTCGAGCTACCGGACGATCTCCCGTGAAGTCGACCTGCCCGCCGGGACACACCAGTTCGGCGTCTACGCGGTGACGGGCGGCTTCAACCTCAACAGGTGGAAGATCACCCGGCTCTACTGAACCGCTACGAGGGAGCACCCGGACAGGCCGTGATGGTGCGCGGCCTGTCCGGGCCGCAACCCGTCCACGCCATACGACCGTCGGCGTCGTCCGCGCGCCGCCGTCAAGCCCTTCCGCGACCTGTGAGGAAAGCCGCATGAGCCTCGTCCCCTTGCCCGCCGCCGCGGTCCCGGCCCGCGGCGCCTTCACCCTCACCACGGAAACCGGCCTGACGGCGCCGGACGCCCTGCACGGAGTCCTGGCGTGGTTACAGGGCACCCTGCGCGCGGGGACCGGGCTGCCCCTGCGCGAGTCGGCGTCCGGCTCGATCCGGCTGGAACTCGAGCCCGATCTCGCCCCCGAGTCCTACCGGCTGCGGGTCACCCCCGACCACGTGCGCATCGAGGGCGGCGACCCCGCAGGCGTGTTCTACGGCTGCCAGACGCTGCTGCAACTGATGCCGCCCGCCGTACACCGCCGCTCACCCACCACCCCCGGCACGGACTGGGTCATCGGCGCGACCAGCGTCACCGACGCGCCGCGGTTTCCGTGGCGCGGCGTCCTGCTCGACGTCGCACGGCACTTCATGCCGGTGCACGGCGTGCTCAGGTTCATCGACCAGATGGCGGCGCACCGGCTCAACCGGCTCCACCTGCACCTCACCGACGACCAGGGCTGGCGTCTGGAGATCGGCCGCTACCCCCGTCTGACCGCGGTGGGAGGGTGGCGTACGGAGACACAGCTAGGTTCCGGGCCCGACGCGGGCACCGACGGCCGGCCGCACGGCGGCTACTACACCCATGACGACATCCGGGAGATCGTCGCCTACGCCGCCGGACGTTTCATCACCGTCGTGCCGGAGATCGAGATGCCCGGTCATGTCCGCGCCGCCCTGGCCGCCTACCCCGAACTGGGCGCCGGGGCGGAGCGACTTCCGGTGTGGACCCGCTGGGGCATCGACGATCACGTGCTCAACGCCGAGGAGCGCACCGTCAGGTTCTTCTGCGACGTGCTGGACGAGGTGATCGATCTGTTCCCGTCGCCGTACGTCTGCGTGGGCGGCGACGAGGCCCCGAAGACCCGCCTGCGCGACGATCCCGCCTCGTGGGCCAGAGCCGCCGAACTCGGGCTCGACAGCGTGGACCGGCTGCCGGGATGGTTCCTGGGGCGCATCGGCCGCCACCTGGCCGGGCACGGCCGCCGCATGCTCGGCTGGGACGACCTGCTCGAAGGCGACCTGCCGGCCGGGACGACGCTCCTGTCCTGGCGCGGCATGTCCGGCGCCGTCGTCGCGGCCCGCCGGGGACACGATGTGATCAGCTGCCCCGACAACCACGCCTATCTCGACTACCGGCAGTCCGACCTGGACATCGAGCCGATACCGCAGTCCGTCGTCCTGGACCTCGACCGCGTCTACGCCTTCGAGCCCGTGCCCGCGGAGCTTTCTCCCGAGGAGGCCTGCCATGTGATCGGGGGCCAGGCCAACATCTGGACGGAGTACATGGACTCCGGACGTGTGGTCGACTATTTCGCCTTTCCCCGCCTGGCGGCGATCGCGGAAGTCCTGTGGACTCCGGCCCGCCTGCGTGACCTGCCCGGTTTCCGCGAGCGCATGGAAACCCACCTGCTGCGCCTGGAAGCCATGGGGATCGAGTTCCGCCGGGCGCAGGGCCCGGAACCGTGGCAACAACGGCCCGGGATCGCCGGACGCCCCAGGACCGAGGAGGAACGCGACGCCCACATCGCCCGCATCACCGGCCGGTCGTACCCCCAGGCGAAGGCGTTGACGGGACACACCCCGTAGGGCCGCGGCGGAGGTCAGGCGGACCGGCGGACGACGAGAGCCGGATCGAAGATCACCGAGGTCGGCGGAAGGCCCGGCTCCTCGATGCGGGCCAGGAGCAGGCGGGCCATCTCGGCGGCCATGTCCTCCACCGGGTGGCGGACCGTGGTGAGCGGCGGACGGCAGGCGGTGGCCACGCTGCTGTCGTCGAAACCCACGACCGCGACGTCCTCGGGAACCCGGCGGCCGTGCTGCCGCAGCGCGGGAAGGGCCCCCTGGGCCATGAGGTCGTTGCCCACGAACAGGCCGTCGAGGTCGGGATGTTCGGCCAGGAGCCGTTCCATGGCGGCCTCCCCGCTGCCGTAGGTGAACCCGCCCTCGGCGCAGGGGATGTAGGAGTGGCCGTGCGCCGCCATGGCGTCGCGGAAGCCGGCCAGCCGCTCCTGGCTCGCGGGCACGTCGAGCGGGCCGGAGATCGTGGCGATCCGCCGCCGCCCCAGTGCCCACAGATGGTCGGCGGCGAGCTTCGCCCCGGCCCGGTGGTCGACGTCGACGTAGCTGATGGGGATGGGCCGGGCCGGTTTGGCGAACAGTACCGTCGGCACCCGCGCCTCGACGAGGAGCGCGGGAAGGGGGTCCTCGGCGTGGGTGGACACCAGCGCGGCCCCGTCGGCGTTGCCCTGCCGGAGGTAGGTGACGATCTGGTCGCGACTCTGGTCGGTCTCGGCGAACATCAGAGTGGGATGCACGCCGCGCGTGCTCAGGAAGCTCACGACGCCGGCCACCACGCGTCCGAAGAACGGGTCGGTGAAGACGGTGAAGCGCTGGTCGTCGTCGCCGTCCCCGGCACCGGAGACGACCAGCCCGATCGCGCCGGTCCTCCTCGTCACCAGAGACCGCGCCGCCGAGTTGGGCACGTATCCGATCGCGCTGATGGCGTGGCGCACCTTCTCCTGGATCGCGGGATCGACGTTGCGGATGCCGTTGATCACCCTGGAGACGGTGGCGCGCGAGACCCCCGCCACGCGCGCCACGTCTTCCAGGGTGGGGAGGGATTGCGATGCCGGGAGCCGAGGGGTCATGTGGGCTTTATAGCAGAGAAGGGGAGAGCGCTCTCCAAAGCGGTTCACCCGAATACGGCGGCGGACAACGGAAGGTCGGCCGACGAGCGGCCGGCCAGGACGGTGAAGCCGCCGGGTTCGGTGTGCCAGGCGCCCTGCCCGGCGTCCCAGTGCTGGAAGGCCCGGGCCGGGAGCCGCACGTCCACCTCGACGCTCTCGCCGGGCCGCGCCTCGGCCGTGGCATGGCCCGCCAGCCAGCGCGGCGGGCGGGCGAGGGACGTCTCCGGTCGCGCCAGGTAGACCTGGACGACCTCGCGCCCCGGCCGCTCGCCGATGTTGCGCACCCGTACGCGGACCGTCACCGGCAGCCCAGGGGCGGCCTCGGCGGGCACCGACAGCTCCTCGTACGCCCAGGTGGTGTAGCCCAGCCCGTGCCCGAACCAGTACGCCGGAGGCTCCGCCTCGCGCAGCCAGGCACGGTAGCCGATGTCCAGGCCCTCGGCGTAGGTGAGCGTGCCGTCCACGGGAACGGTGGAGACCAGGGACCGGCCGGCGAAGGTGACGGGCAGGCGGCCGCCGGGCTCGGCCCGCCCGAACAGGACGTCCGCCAGCCCGTGCCCCGCCTCCTGCCCGGGGAACCAGCTCAGCAGCACGGCCGGCACCTCCTCGCGCCACGGGAGGGCGACGGGGCCACCGGCGTTGACGATCACGATGGTGGCCGGGTTGGCCGCCGCCACCGTCCGGACGAGCTCGTCCTGGGGGCCGGGGAGGTTCAGGTCCGTCCGGTCGGCGCCCTCGCTCTCGGCGTCCTGACCGGTCCCCACCACCACGACGGCAAGGTCGGCGGAGCGCGCGAGGTCGGCCGCGGCCCGCAGCCCGGCCGTCTCCCCCGGCCGGGGCGGGCCGGCGGCCAGCGCCGAGGCCACTCCGCTTCCGGGGTCGAGACGCCGCCGGGACACCAGTTCGACGTCCCGGCCCGCCTCGAGCGGCAGCCGGGCCGTCCGGTACGGCGGGGAGAGGTGCACGGTCGCCGGGTCGTCGGTGTCGCGTTCCACCTCCTCGTCGATCAGCACGCGGCCGTCGGCTTCCAGGGTGACGCGACCCCAGCCCGCGACGCCCAGCTCCCACGGCCCGGTGACGTCGGGGCGCAGGAGCGCGCGGATCTCGACGACCGCCGCGCGGGCGGGCACCGTGCGCGCCGGCTCCGGAACGTGGCCGGTCAGGCGGTGCTCGGCGTGGAGCTCCCGGCCGGCGGCGTCCAGCAGCCGGACCAGCAGGCCGGGCTCGCCGGTGCGCGGGTCCCGGGCGTTTCCCGTGCCGAGGGGGGTGGGACGGGCGCCGTGCGAGACGCCGGGGCAGTGGACCACCTCCACCGTGGCGGGCAGGGCTTCCCGGATGCCGTCGAGGAGCGACACCGTGCGCCGGGGGTACACACCCGCGCTGCCGCCGCCCTGGATCCGGGGGGTGACGGCGTTCGGCCCGAGCACCGCGACCCGGCGCGGCCGGTCGGGGTCCAGGGGGAGCAGCCCTCCTTCGTTGCGCAGGAGCACCGCGCTCGCCGCGACCGCGCGCCGCAGCAGCGTCCGCGCCGCGCGCCCGCCTTCCGGAGCCCCGGACGCCGGGCCGATCGGGAGGTCCGGCGGCCAGGGGTCGTCCGCCGGAAGGCCGAGCGCGCCGACCCGGGCGGCCAGCAGAAGCAGCCGCCTGACCTTGTCGTCGATCGCGGCCTCGGGCACCTGCCCGTCGCGCACGGCGGCGGCCAGCGCCGGCCCCCATGGGCCCTCGGGGCCCGGCATGGCGAGGTCCTGCGCGGCCCGGCCCGCCGGAGCCGTGGAGCGGACGGCCCCCCAGTCCGACACCACCACCCCGTCGAACCCCCACTCGTCCTTCAACGGGTTCGCCAGCAGCGGGTTCTCCGACATCGTGATCGAGTTCACCGCGTTGTAGGCGGACATGACGACCCACACGCCCGCCGCCACCGCGGTCTCGAACGGCGCCAGGTACAGCTCGCGCAGCGTCCGCTCGTCGATCCGCGCGTCGAGGGTGAGCCGTTCGGTCTCGGAGTCGTTGGCGACGTAGTGCTTGGCGGTGGCCGCGACCCCGCCCGCCTGGATTCCGCCGATGAGGGCGGCGCCGATCCGGCCGGCCAGCACCGGGTCCTCCGAGTAGCACTCGAAGTGGCGGCCGGCGAGCGGCGAGCGGTGCAGGTTCAGCGTCGGGGCGAGCAGGACGTGCACCCCCTTGCGCCGCGCCTCGCCGGCGAGCAGCCCGCCGAGCAGGCCGACCAGGTGCTCGTCCCAGGTGGCGGCCAGCGCGGTCGGGCAGGGCAGGGTCAGGGAGGTGTCCCTCTCGTCCCAGCCTTCCCCGCGGACGCCGGCCGGTCCGTCGGAGAACACCATGGCCCGCAGCCCGATGTCCGGCTCGGCGCCGGTGCGCCACACGCTCGCACCGGTGACCAGGCGCGCCTTCTGCTCCAGGTCGAGCTTGCTCACGAGGCGATCGATGTCGTCGTCGGTCACACACGTTCCCTTCGTATCTCGATCTCGGTCAGCAGGTCGCGCTCGGCCGTCCGGCTCCGCACGATCGCGGCGGCGAGGTCCCTGGTGGCGCGGTCCGCCCCGGAGACCTGCTCCGATCGGGACACCAGGGCCGTCTGCTCGACGTGCTCGCGCAGCCGGGTCAGGAAGAGCCGGTCGAAGGCGCCGCCCGTGGCGGCCCCGAGCGCCGCCAGCTCGTCCGGGGTGGCCATGCCCGGCATGTCGTGCCCTTCGTGCGGGTTCCGCGCAGGCAGTCCGGTACGGCCGAGCTCGGCCCGCAGGCGTCGCAACTCCGCTGCGTGAGCCTGCCGGAGACGGCCCGCCGGCCCTCGTACGGCGGGCGAACCCCCGCGTCCCGCACCGAGGTCGAGCAGGAGCAGCGCCCGCTCCTCCATCGCGATCATCAGTTGCAGCCAGGCGGTGTCGGTGGCGTTGAACCCGGCGGCCGTGGCGGGCAGGACGGCGCCGGCAGCGGGCGGATGCGAGGCATGCCGGTCGTGTGATCCAGGTCCGGCGGAACGGGCGAGGCAGCCTCCCACCAGGGCGACCGCCGCCCCGAGCACCAGGAGCAGGACCGCGGGGCCGTGTCTCATGCGAAGTCCCTCGATCAGGTCGGGCCGTGCCGGGCACCGGGTCACGGCGCCCGGCACGGTGATCAGGTCCCCGGGTGAGCCGGGCGGGGGTCAGGGCAGCTCGAAGTTCTCGGTGAGGGCGGCGCCGCGGTGCGGCTTGTACTGGTCGTATCCCCGCGGGTCGCACTGCAGGCCGCCGTTGATGCAGTGCGTCACCAGCGCGTCCAGGATGGCGGGGTCGTCCCAGGCGTTGAAGAAGTCGTAGTGCCAGGTGTAACCGCGCCCGCTGGCCAGCCGCGCCTGCGACAGGTCGCCGCCGGCGGGGAAGGCGATCTTGAACTCCAGCATCGGCACCGCGACCGGGTGGCTGGCCGGGCAGTAGCCGCCGGCCGGGTAGGCCATGTGGCTCTTGTGGTCGGCACTGTCGAGGTGGACGCCGTCCCAGCAGCTCGGCGCCTGGTACCGGACGTTCACCTGGGTACCCGTCGCGCACGACTGCGGGATGTCCCAGCTGTGTGAGATGTCCCCGCACTCGAAGCCCTCGACCGCGCCAGGGGAGTCACGGAACTGCTCCAGCGTCGCCGTCGGGCTGCCCACGACGAAGCGCAGCCCCTGCGGGAACGGCTGGACCCGCCAGTACTCCAGGATCCCGGACTTGTAGTAGATGACCTGGTTCCCGATCGGCTGGATCAACTGGTCGCCCTTGTAGAAGCTGGGGAACCAGTACGCGGACCGGTCGTGCGGGTTGGTGCAGGACGTGCCGCCGGCGAGCAGCGAGGTCGCCGTGCTGGCGGCGTTCGTCGTCCTGTTCCCGACGAAGGTGTGCATGTGGGACGCGCCGGGAAGGCCGGGGTAGACGATGGGGTCGTCGGGACGGTTGGCGGTCCAGGAGCAGTTGGCCTGGAATTCGTGGTGCGTCACCTGGTCGGTGAAGGTCGGCCTCGGCCTGGGGGTGGTCCCGTCGCCTCCGGCGCCGTACACCTTGAACTCCCACAGGGAGTAGCCGTAGCCGGTGCCGCGCGCCGTGCCGTACATCCGCACGTACCGGCCGGTGCCGGACACCTGGAGGGTCTGGCTGCCTCCGGTGCCGGACGTGGTGGAGTAGACATCGCTCCAGCTCTGCCCGTCGGGCGAGGTCTGGATCTTGAACGCCTTGCCGAAGGCGCCCTCCCAGACCAGCAGGACCTGGGAGATGGTCGCCGGACCGCCGAGGTCGACCTGCAGCCACTGCGGGTCGGCCGCGAGGCTGGACCAGCGGGTCGCGGTGTCGCCGTCGACGGCCGCTCCGGGGCCGTATCCCGCTCCCTCCACCGAGGAGGCGGTGACGACGCGGCCTTGCGAGAGCAGGGCGTCCGCCGCGCGGGCCGGCGCGATCACGAGCAGCGCGGTGGCGACGACCGTGGCCAGCGCGCCGGCGAACAGGGCCAGGTTGAGCCTGGCGGGTCTTCGGGAGGATTTCATGATCTCTCCTTGGGGGAACCGTCGGACCGGCAAGGAGAGCGCTCTCCAACGAGAGTCGTACGCCGGGTCGCGCTTGTCAAGGCGCGATGACTCCGACCGGAAGGAGAAGTTCACCCGGCCGACACACTGGCATCCGCTCAAAGCCAATGACCTGCGTACATTCGAGTTGGATGTTTCGTGCGGGTGAGCGGCGGATTTCCAGATCGCGGGAAATGGGCCTTGACTGGGTCCGATTTGCCGGGCACTCTCGCCGGTACGGAGAGCGCTCTCCCTCTGTCGCCGGTGCGGCGACCACCCCCCATGTTCGGAGGAGAGACAGTGCGTCCAGCTCGAAGTCCCGGCTTGTCGCGATCGGCCCTGGTCGTCGTCACCCTGGTGGGGCTGCTCCTTTCCGGCCTGGCCTGGCCCGGCCCCGCCTCCGCGGCCGACACCCTGCTGTCACAGGGGAAGCCGGCGACGGCGTCCTCGTCGGAGGGGGCCGCCTACGCCGCCGCGGCCGCCGTCGACGGCGACACCGCCAGCCGGTGGTCGAGCTCGTTCAGCGACCCCCAATGGCTGCAGGTCGACCTCGGCGCCCCGGCGACGATCAGCAAGGTCGTCCTGATCTGGGAGACCGCGTACGGCAAGGCGTTCACCCTCCAGACCTCGCCCGACGGCGCGAACTGGACCGACGTCTACCAGACCGCCGCCGGCACCGGCGGCACGCAGACCCTCGCCGTCACCGGCAGCGGCCGGTACGTGCGCATGCACGGCATGGCGCGCGGCACCGGCTACGGCTACTCCCTGTGGGAGTTCCAGGTCTACGGCCAGACCGGCGGACCTCCGGGAGGCGACTGGACGGAGGTGTGGAAGGACGACTTCACCGGCCAGGCCGGCACTTCCCCCGCGGCCGGCGACTGGATCCTGCGCACCGGGACCCAGTATCCGGGCGGCCCGGCGAAGTGGGGTACCGGAGAGGTCGAGACGATGAGCGCCTCCACGGCGAACGTGTCCCTCGACGGCTCCGGCCATCTGAACATCAAGGCGATCAGGGACGCCTCCGGCGCCTGGACCTCGGGCCGGGTCGAGACGCAGCGCACCGACTTCGAGCCGAGGCCGGGGGAGATGCTGAGGTTCAGCGCCCGCGTCAAGCAGCCCGACGTCCCCGGCGCGCTCGGCTACTGGCCGGGCTTCCGCGCGACCGGCGCCGCCTTCCGCGGCAACCACACCAACTGGCCGTCGATCGGCGAGACCGACATCATGACCGACGTCAACGGCCGCGACCAGCTCGCCAACACCCTGCACTGCGGCACCGCCCCCGGCGGAGCCTGCAACGAGTACGACGGCCGCACCAGCGGCTTCGCCACCTGCGGCGGCTGCCAGAGCGACTACCACGACTACGCGCAGGTCATCGACCGCACCACGACGGACGAGGAGATCCGCTTCTACCTCGACGGCAGGCAGACCTGGGTGGTGCGGCAGAGCCAGGTCGGCGTGGCAGCCTGGAACGCCGCCGTCCACCACGGCTTCTACCTGCGCCTGGACCTGGCGATCGGCGGCTCCCTGCCCGACGCGATCGCGGGCCGCACCACGCCGGTCGCCGCCACCACCTCCGGCGGCGTGCTGAGCGTGGATCGCGTCGTGGTCGAACGGCGGTCCGGCACGACGCCCACCGCCATGGCCGACCCGCCCGTTCCCGCCGGGCCGAGCACGGTGAAGGTCACCGGCTCGCAGGGCAACTGGCAGCTGCAGGTGAACGGGTCGCCCTACCTGGTCAAGGGTGTGACCTACGGCCCGCCGCAGGGAGCGGCCGACGCGTACATGCGGGACCTGGCCGCCATGGGCGTCAACACGATCCGGATCTGGGGCGTCGACGACACCGCCACCCCCGTGCTGCTCGACACCGCCGCCCGGCACGGCATCAAGGTCATCGTCGGTCACTGGCTCAACCAGGGTGCCGACTACGTGAACGACACCGCCTACAAGACCAGCGTGAAGAACGAGATCGTCGCCCGGGTCAACGCGCTGAAGAACCGCCAGGGCGTGCTGATGTGGGACGTCGGCAACGAGGTCATCCTCACCATGCAGGACCACGGGCTGCCCGCGGACGTCGTCGAGCAGCGGCGGGTGGCCTACGCCAGGTTCGTCGACGAGGTGGCCGGGGCGGTCCACGCCGCCGACCCGAACCACCCGGTGACCTCCACCGACGCCTGGACCGGCGCCTGGCCGTACTACAAGGCGTACTCCCCGGCGCTCGACCTGCTCGCCGTCAACGCCTACGGCGCACTCAAGAGCGTCAAGGACGACTGGTCCAAGGGCGGCTACACCAAGCCGTACATCGTCACCGAGTCCGGCCCGGACGGTGAGTGGGAGGTCGCGAACGACGTCAACGGGCAACCCACCGAGCCGACTGACCTGCAGAAACGCGACATGTACAGCGCGAGCTGGGACGCGATCCGCGGCCATCCCGGGGTGGCGCTCGGCATGACCGCCTTCAACTACGGGCTGGAGAACGACTTCGGCGGGGTCTGGCTGAACGTCCTCACCGGAGGGTGGCGGCGGCTGGGGTACCACGCGCTGAAGCAGGCCTACACCGGGCAGTCCTCCGCGAACACCCCGCCGCGGATCACCTCGATGACCGTCGGCTCTCAGACCGAGGTGCCCGCCGGGCGCACCTTCACGGTGGACGCCGCGGTCACCGATCCCGACGGCGACCCGATCCGCTACAACCTGATGTTCAGCGACAAGCACGTCACCGGGAACCGGGGACTGCGGCACGTCTCCTTCACCCAGACCGGCCCGGGACGGTTCTCGGTGACCGCCCCCGAGCAGCTGGGCGTGTGGAAGGTGTACGTCTACGCCTACGACGGCCAGGGCGGCGTCGGCATCGAGCAACGCTCGTTCCGCGTGGTCCCGCCGGTCGTGGACGGGACGAACGTGGCACGCGGGAAGCCCACCACCGCCTCCAGCTTCCAGCCGACCGGCGACGGCGGGCCGTTCACCCCTGATCGCGCCACCGACGGCAGCTTCACCACCAGGTGGGCCAGCGAGTGGGCCGATCCCCAGTGGATCACTGTCGACCTCGGCCAGGTCACCGCGCTCAAGCAGGTCCAGCTCGGCTGGGAGGCCGCCTACGGCAAGGCCTACCAGATCCAGACCTCGGCCAACGGCGCCGACTGGGCCACCGCCTACGGCACCACCACCGGCGACGGCGGTTTCGACCAGATCCCCCTGAACGCCTCCGCCCGGTACGTCCGGCTGAACCTCACCCAGCGAGGCACCGCGTACGGCTACTCGCTGTGGGAGTTCGGCGTCTACAGCTGACGCGCCCGGTGACCCGCTCCACCACCCCCGATGAAAGCGAAGGACATGAGACACAGGTCAAACCCGGCCGGGCTCGCGATCCTGGCCGCCCTGCTGGTCACGCCCGCGGTGGTCACGCCCGCGTCCGCCTCCTCGATCTCCCAAGGCGCGACCGCCCTCGCCGACTGCCAGTCCGCCAACGCCGCGCTGAACAGGCCGGCCACCGCCTCGTCGATCGAGGGCGCCGGCACCCCCGCCTCGGCGGCCTTCGACGGCGCCCCCGGAACCCGCTGGTCGAGCGCGTTCAGCGACCCGCAGTGGATCCAGGTCGATCTGGGCGCGGTGCGCGACATCTGCAAGGTCGATCTGTCGTGGGAGGCCGCCTACGGCAAGGACTTCACCATCCAGGCGTCCGCCGACGGCACCACCTGGAGCGTGCTGAAGACGGTGACCGGTGGCACCGGCGGCAACGCCTCCTACGAGGTCACCGGCTCGGGCCGCTACCTGCGGATCAACGGCACCGCCCGCGGCACCGGCTACGGCTACTCGCTGTGGGAGGTGGCCGTGCACGTGACGGGCGGCGGCACGCAGCTGCCCGGCGGCGGCGACCTCGGCCCGAACGTCAAGGTCTTCGACCCGTCCATGTCGTCGGCGACCATCCAGGGACAGATCGATCAGATCTTCAAGCAGCAGGAGGCCGCCCAGTTCGGCACCGGCCGGTACGCCTTGCTGTTCAAGCCCGGGAGCTACGACGTCAACGTCAACACCGGCTTCTACACCTCCGTGCACGGCCTCGGGCGCAACCCCGACGACGTCACCGTCAAGGGCGTGAGCGTGGACGCGGGCTGGTTCAACGGCAACGCCACCCAGAACTTCTGGCGCTCCACCGAGAACCTCGCGGTCACGCCGTACGACGGCACCAACCGGTGGGCGGTCGCGCAGGCCGCGCCGTTCCGCCGCATGCACATCCGCGGCGGGCTCAACCTCGCGCCGTCCGGGTACGGCTGGGCGTCCGGCGGTTACATCGCCGACAGCAAGATCGATGGCACTGTCGGGTCGTACTCCCAGCAGCAGTGGTACACCCGGGACAGTTCGATCGGCGGCTGGTCCAACAGCGTGTGGAACATGGTGTTCTCCGGCGTGCAGGGCGCGCCCGCCACCAGCTTCCCCGAGCCGCGCTACACCACGCTCGACACCACCCCGGTGAGCCGCGAGAAGCCGTACCTCTACCTGAACGGGAACGACCCCGCCGTGTTCGTCCCCGGCAAGCGCACGAACGCCCGCGGCACGACCTGGGCGAACGGCCCGACCCCCGGCACGTCGGTCCCGCTCACGCAGTTCTACGTGGCCAAGCCCGGGGTCGGCGCCGCCACGCTCAACCAGGCGATCGCGCAGGGGCTGCACCTGCTGTTCACGCCCGGCATCTACCACCTCGACCAGACCGTCGAGGTGACCAGGCCGGACACCATCGTCATGGGCCTCGGACTGGCGACCCTGGTGCCGGACAACGGCGTCACCGCCATGCGGGTGGCGGACGTGGACGGGGTGAAGCTGTCCGGCTTCCTGATCGACGCCGGCCCGGTCAACTCGCCGACGCTCCTGGAGATCGGCCGCCAGGGCGTCCACACCGACCACCCGGCGAATCCGATCACCGTGCAGGACGTGTTCGCCCGGATCGGCGGGCAGTTCGCCGGGAAGGCGACGACCAGTGTGGTGGTGTACGCCGACGACACGGTCATCGACCACACCTGGATCTGGCGGGCCGACCACGGCGACGGCGTCGGCTGGGACGTCAACGCCGCCGACTACGGCCTTCGCGTGTACGGCGACGACGTGCTGGCCACCGGGCTGTTCGTGGAGCACTTCAAGAAGTACAACGTGGAGTGGTCCGGCGAGCGCGGACGGACGATCTTCTTCCAGAACGAGCTGCCGTACGACCCGCCGAACCAGGCGGCGTACATGAACGGGAGCGTCAAGGGCTGGGCCGCCTACAAGGTCGCCCCCTCCGTGAACACCCACGAGGGCTGGGGCCTGGGCAGCTACTGCGTGTTCACCAGCGACCCCACCATCCAGGTGGACCACGGCTTCGAGGTCCCGGTGAAGGCGGGCGTGAAGTTCCACAGCCTCCTGGTCGTCTCCCTCGGCGGCAAGGGGCGGTACAACCACGTCATCAACGACACGGGCGCCCCGGCCTACGGACCCGACACCATCCCCTCGACGGTCACCACCTATCCGTGACCCGCGCGACGTGCCGGGCGGGGTGGCCCGGCACGTCGCGGGGAAGTGCGGGTCAGCGATTCGACTCCACGTTCTCCAAGAGGCGGCTGAGCAGCCCGTCCAGCGTCTCCTGCTCCTGCGCGTCCAGCACATAGACCATCTCCGCCTCCACCTCCGCCCGGATCCGCATGGCCTCCAGCCACAGCTCGTGGCCCTTGTCGGTCAGCTCCACGTCCACCCGCCGCCGGTCCTCCGCGCTGCGCAGCCGCCGTACCAGCCCGGACTTCTCCAGCGTGTCGAGCCGCCCGGTCATCCCGGCGGGCGAGAGCATCAGCTCGACCGCCAGTTCGGACGGCGTCGCGGCCCCGCCATGGGCGACCAGCCGGTGCAGCGTCTCGAACTCGAAGTCCTGCATCCCCACCTGCGCCAGCGCTGCCTCCTTCGTCTGGCGCAGGTGCTTGACGAGGAACTGCATCCGCGTCACGACCGCCTCGACCCGCTCGTCGTACGGCGCCTTGCCCCGCCACCGGGCGAGATGACGATCCACTGAGTCCACAGACGACAACGATACGCCGGCAAGTATTTAGTTGACGAAATATTAGCTGGCGAAATAATCTGGCGGACCATGAGACTGCTGATCGGCCGGGCCGTGTCCGCCCTGGCCACCGCGTTGATCCCGACCACGATCACCCTCGCTGTGCTGCGTGCCACCGGTGATGCCGGGGCCGTCGGCATGGTGCTGGCGTGTGAGGCGATTCCGTTGCTGGTGTTCCTGCCGGTGGGCGGGGTGGTGGCCGACAGGGTCAGACCCGAGCGACTGGCGCTGGTCACCGACCTGGTGCGCGGCCTGACGCAGGCCGCCATCGCGATCGAGTTGCTGACCGGTGCCGCCAGTGTGCCTCACCTGGCTGTGCTGGCCGTGCTGGCGGGAGTCGCGGTCGCGTTCGGGCTGCCGGCGGTGCCGAGGCTGGTGGCGGCCGCGGTGCCCGGGCCGGAGCGGCTACGCGTGAACGCCCGGCTCGGCGTCGCGACCAGCCTGGCCGCCGTGCTGGCTCCCGCCCTGGCGGGCGGCGTGGTGCTGCTGGCCGGCCCCGGCTGGGCCGCGCTGCTCACGGCCGCGCTGTTCGCCTGCTCGGCGCTCACCCTGGGCGGAGTACGTACGGCCAAGCGCCCCAGTGCCCAGAACGCCACGTTTCTCAACGACCTGAGAGAGGGATGGGGCGAAGTGCGGCGGCGGCCGTGGTTCCTGACGACGGTCCTGGCCCACGGGGTCTGGCACTTCATGGCCGGGCTGTTCCTCACGCTCGGCCCGCTGGCGGCGGTCAAGGAGCTGGGCGGTGAGGCCAGTTGGGTGCTGATCGTGCAATGCGGCACGGTGGGGCTGGTCGCGGGGGTGTTCGCGGCGCCGAGGCTGCCCATCCGGCGGCCGCTGGTGGCCGTGCAGGTGGGTGCGGCACTGTACGTGCTGCCGATGGCGGCCCTGGCGCTGCCGGCGAGCGCGTGGGTGATCGCGGGGGCGTACTTCGTGGCGATGTTCGGGCTCGGCGTGCTCAGCCCGCTGTGGGAGACCGTGATCGCCGACGAGATCCCAGAAGCGGCGCTGGGCCGAGTACGGTCGTTCGACCAGCTCATCTCGTTCGCGACCCGGCCGTTCGGGCTGGCCATGGCGGCGCCGCTGGCGGGGGTGGCCGGCGCGCGGGGGCTGCTGCTGACCGGCGCCATAGCCGTCGCCATGGCGAACCTGGCCGCGATCGCCACCATTCCCCGCCGCCGCCCCAGAACGTCCGAAGCGGGTGATCACGTGACCGTCCGTCGGGGTTGAGATCCGAAAGAGTCGCTCTGGCGGTAGGACGCAAGGGCGCGGTCACGACCGAAGGTCCGCCGCCACGGCCCGAACGGGCGGGCGGCGGCCACGCCAACGGCCGCCAACCACATCTCCAGCATCTTCACCAAGCTCCAGGTGGCCCCCTGGCGCCGCCGCACCTCGCTGGGCGTCCGGCTCGCCCAGCGGGCCCCGGACCGTGCCGACCGCGACGCGGGGCGCCGCAACCTCTGGCTGAAGAGTCTCGACACGCTGGACAGCTGATCAGCGGTGCTCGACCTCCCGCCGCTCCCGGACGTGCTCGGGTACGCCGCCCGCCCCGGTGGCGAAGGTGATCGGCTGAGGCCCGCCCTCCCGGCCGACCATGATCGTGACCTCCGGCTCCAGGACCAGCGCCTCGGTGCTGTGCAGGACCGACGGCTCGGCGCCGTGAAAGGCGATCACCGCGTCACCCTCACGAAGGCCGGCGGCAGCCGGGTGCGAAGTGGCGCAGGGCGGCGTCGAGGCGGCCGGGAGTGGTGTTGAGTTCGTCCAGGCAGCACAGGCCGATGGTGTCGGTGGCCTTGTCACGCCACGGGGAGCGGGCGGTGCTCCACGACAGGCGCTGCCCGGCGAAGGGATCGGGGGCGGTGTAGTCGAACACCGGGCGCAGGACCAGGGCGGGGCGGGGCTTGGAACCGGTGACGGGGACGATCTCCACGGAGGCGATGCGCGGCCAGGCGAGGCGAACCCGACGCAGACCACGGACGAGGTCGATGCCCTCGGCCGAGATGCGCAGGCGGCGCGGCATGACCAGCTCGAACAGGAACATCCACAGGGCATGGAGGGCGAACAGCAGGGCAACGACGATCAGGCCGAACAGGAGGTACGCGACGACCTGCAGCAGGGCGAACCCGCCGTCTTCGTCCAGGGACTCGGTCAGCCGGTCGTCCGGAGGCTGCGGTGATGAGGAGAACCAAGGCTCTGCCACGTACCAGATCCCGAGCGCGACGAAGATCGTCACGACCCAGACCAGCCATCTTCCCCTGCCCTTGCGCGCGACGGTGCCCGCCTTGATCCGGACGACGAAGGCCTCGGCAGGCGGACGGGCGGCCCGCGCCGAATGCGGCGAACCAGGCCCGGCAGCCGGCGGTCTGGGTCCCGGGACGGGCCCCGGAGGAATCTGTGGCGGCTCAGGCGTATTCATGCGCCGCTCCGCGAGGTAGTCGTCCGGTTCGACAGGAGACGGCCCGGCGGCGGACAGCGCCACCTGCCCTGGTCGGTCGCCATGCCGCCGACGATACGCCGAGCTGACAACCCGATCGAGAGGGTCCCTGGCGGCGGATGATCGGGTTCGTCATGCCCGGGCCCCGGCGCGTCGGCGCACGATGAGGCGCTCTCGACCGCCTTCGTCGCCCCCGTACAGGGACGAAGTGCGGGCCGGGCCGGATGCGACCGAGGCGGCCCGGCCGTTCATGGCCACTAACGGATGCCTCGTTGACGATTGGGCCGCCTGCCGCAGTCGCCGAACGATCCCCAACCGCCGGAGGCTCGGATCGCGGACCCGGGAGAGCTGATCGTCCCCTGGAACCTGACGCACTTGCCGTGGGCATTCGCCTTCACCGGCCCCGCGTAGTATTTGAAGTTTCCCGAGTCCTCATATTTGAGAGGGCCGGCGAAGGCGATGTTCTTCACGAGGAGGGTCGCCGCGGTGCTGGTGGGCGTGCCCACGAAATCCGACTTGCTGGTGACGACGCAGTGCTCCCCGGTGGACGCGTTGTAGAGCAGGTGGACCTGGCCCCGGACGGTGTTCGTCTGGTCGGCCACCGGCATGGTGCCCAGCGCCACCCTGTGGAAACCGCTGCCGCACACCTGTTCGGGGGTGGAGCCGCTCGCGGCGCCGGCGGGCGCCGGTAAGCCGGCGAGCGCGGTGGCGAGCAGGGTCGCCGAGGCGAGTCGCGTGATGACGTTACCGGTCATGGATTCCTCACTCGGGGTCGGCAGGACAACGGCGGATGGTGATCACCCGGCGTCTTCGAGGCTGGCGGGTCCGGCGTTTGTCCGGAAGCAGCCGATGCGAAATCCGGACAATGAGTTGTCCGCGGACAATGCGTTCTGTTGACTTGATCATCGGCGGAGGGTGCGGGGGAGGGGTCGGGCGCGATGAACCGCAAGGCGGGCAGGCCCCAGGGCGGCCCCCGTGGCAGCACGCAGCAGGCGAACGCGCTGGCGGAGTTCCTGCTGACGCTCACGGTCGGGATGACCGTCCGCGAGCTCGCCGCGCGGTATCACGTGGGCAAGACGCTCTGGGGCGAGTACCGTTCAGGCCAGAAGATCATCCCCTTGGAGTTGCTCAAGCGGCTGGTCCAGGACCACACGCCGGACGAACGCACCCGCCACGTTCACCTGGAGACCGCCGCCCGGCTGCACGCGGCGGCCCTTGAGGCGGCCCGCCACGAGCCCGCCCCGGCGGCCCTCGAACCGGCGATCGCGCCGGAACCAGCGGCCCTCGTACCGGCGACTGCACCGAAACCAGCGGCTGCGAACCCCGGGGCGGCGCCTGCGGGAAGGCGGCGTCCACGTCCGCTCCTGCTCGCCGGCGGTGGCACCGCGATCGCGGTCCTCACGCTGATCGTCCTGCTGGTCGGATGGGGTCCTCCACGCGGGGACGCCGTGTTCGCCGTGGGGCCGGACGGCGCCGGCATCTTCCGCTGGGACGGCGCGGACGCGGCCGGGTGGACCAGGATCGGAGACGGTGCCAAGCGCCTCTACTCCGGGCCCGCCGGCCTGTTCGCGACCGGGATCGACGATCGGCTCTACCGGTATGAAGGCCGCCCCGGCCGCTGGTCGCTGATCAGTGAGCCGGGCGGCGATTTCGCGATCAGCGGCGCGCACGTCTTCCGGCTGGCCGCCGACCGCCAGTCCGTCGACGTGTGGAACGGGCAGGGCACGTCGTGGACCAGCGTCGGCGGCCCGGCAGCGCGGTTGTACGGCGGCGAGCCGGGCCTGTTCGCGACCGATCCGAAGGACGGCCGGATCTTCCGATACTCAGGCCCCTTCGACTGGGAGTGGATCGGGACGGCGGGAGCCTCGTTCGCGCTCACCGACCGTGACCTGTACGGCCTCACCCCGGAACGCGCCATAGTGAACCGCTGGCTCTCGGAGGAGACGTCGCCACCCTGGCCGCCCTGGATCTACGCGGCAGGCCCGGCGGCAGAGCTCTACGGAGGACCCGCCGGGCTCTTCTCCACCGACCCCTCGCGCGTACGGCTGCGCGTCCTCGCGGACTCGTCGACCGCCGTCGTGAGCCAGAGCTGGCAGGACATCGGCCCGACGGGCGCGGAAGTGGCGGTCGGCCGGGAGGCGGTGTACGTCCTGACCGAGGACCGCTCGCGGATCCTGCGCTGGTCCGCCGGCTCCGGCACCTGGCAGTACATCGGCGGACCCGCCCAGACCCTGACGGCAGGCTGATGCCCGGCCTCCCGACCCCTTCAAGGTCTTCTGGCCCATCGGGACAGGGCGCCGGCCAAGGACGCGGCGCCTGCGGGATGCCGATCATGTACGGGTGGGCCGTGTTCCAGGCGGTGAAGTCGAGCCGGAGCCCGGCGAAATGTCAGCGACACAGCCAACACCTCCTGCGCTCCTGGCGAAGGGAGCGCGCGTGGTGAAGAACGAGGAGATCACTCCGCGGTCGTGCCGGTGCGCGACCCCGCGCCGTACAGAGCAGAATCTTTGACAAGCCCGGATAACGTCGTGCGGTTGAACCGGTCAAGAAGGAGACCATGGATCTGGCCCGCGTGCGAGACCGTTGTGAGCAACAGATTCGGCGCCTGCGCATCTCGTCGCCGTTGAATGTCGTCGCACTGTGCGAGGACCTGGCCAGGGAGCGCGACCGGCCGATCCGCCTTCTCCCGCTGTCCTCGCGGCCCTCGAACCCCTCCGGCCTGTGGGTGTCCGCGAAGACCGCCGACTACATCTTCTTCGAGGAATCCGCCGGCTCGGTGCATCGCGAGCACATCATCCTGCACGAGATCGGCCATCTGGTGTTCGGCCATTCGGGCGTCGCGGACCTGGACGACCTCACCGCGCGCCTGCTGGCGCCGAACCTGGATCCGAAGGTCGTGCGGCGGCTGCTGTGCCGGGGCAAGTACGACGACGTGGACGAGCAGGAGGCCGAGCTGTTCGCCACGCTCGTGCTGCTGCGGGCCGATTTCCAGGTCGTCCCCGTGCGGGGCCCGGACATCATCGACGATCCTTCCGGGGTGCTGGCGAAACTGAAGGCTGTGCTCGGGGGCGACGACCATGCTTAGGGCCTTCCACCTCGCCGTGATCGCGCTGGCGTGGATCGGCGTCGGCTACAAGCTCATCGACCTGCGCCGCAGGCCGAACGACCTCGGGCGCCTCGCGCTCTGCGCGGCGCTGCTGTTCCTCGCGCTGGCGTTGACGGTCGGGCTGCCGCCGCTGTACCAGCGCATCCCCTTGTTCGCCGGGTCCCCGAGCCTGGTCCGGCTGGTCCAGCACAGCCTGGTCGTGCTGGCCGCCTTCTCGACGCAGCTGCTCGTCGTCCATCTGGCCTCACCGCCCGGCCGGACGGCGGCCAACGTCCGGGTACGCGCGGTGGTCATGGCGGTCTTCCTGATCGCGATGATCGTCTTGTTCGCGGCGGCGTCGCCGGGTGACGCCGCCGAGGACTTCGTCGCCGCGTACGCCACGTGGCCGTTCGTCACCGAATACCTGCTGACCTTCCTGGGCTTCGTCGCCGTGGTGATGGCGGACATCTTCCGGCTTTCGCTCCGGTTCACCCGCCGCGCCACGGCGGGGTTCCTCCGGGCCGGGCTGTGGTTGTGGGCCGGGGCGAGTTCGGCGGGCTTCGCGTTCGCGGCGCACAAAGCCGCCTACGCCCTCATGACGCGCTTCGGGAACAAGCCGCCGTGGCCGGAGGGGCCGGTTTCCACCACGCTCGCCGGCCTGGTGCTGGCCCTGTTCGTGGCGGGGCTCACCGCGTACGGCTGGGGCCCGCGGATCGGCGCCGCGGGACTGTGGTGGAGCCGTTATCGGACCTATCGCGCGCTTCTTCCGCTCTGGAAGGCGTTCTACGAGGTCATGCCGGACATCGTGCTGAGGTTGCCGGCCACCCGCCGTGCCCCCGTCGATCTGCGGCTCTACCGGTGCGTCATCGAGATCCTCGACGGACGGCTGGCGCTGCGGGCCTACTGGGACGGCGAGGTCGCGCGGGCGGCGCGGGAACGAGCCATGGCGGCGGGGCTGACCGGGCCGCGGCTCGATGCCGCGGCCGAGGCCGCCGCGCTCGCCGCCGCGCTGGAAGCGCGCGAACGCGGCCACGTGACCGGGCAGGAACCGCCGGTGATGCCTGATCTCGGCCCTGATGCCGGCATGGCGGAGGAGATCCGCAGGCTCGTCCTGACGGCCCGCGCCTATCGCCGGATCACGACTCGTCGCGCGGGGGAAGCCCTTCCAGCGTCCGTACGCGCTTGATCACCTCGGTGATCGTGTCCAGGCTTTCCACCGACAGCCCGGACGCGCGCAACGCGACATCCCGGACCCCGGCGTCCCTCAGCGCGACGACCAGGGCGAGCTCGCCCTCCACCTCGTCGCGGATCCGCTCGTCGAAGAAGTAGGCGGGAGGCACTCCGAAGAAGGTGGCCAGCGCGGTGAGGTGCTTGAGGGTCGGGTTGTCCCGCTGGCCGGTCCGCAGATACCAGATGTAGGAGGCGGAGATGCTCACGTCCTGGTCCCGCGCGATGGCGGCGGCGACCTCCTCGTTGCTGTATTCCCGGCGGCCGGGCTCCCGGACCGTGCGGAACAGGTATTCCAGCTTCTCGGCCAGGCTCCGTTGCGATGCGGGCTCTTCTGCGCTGGAGCTCTCCATTGTCCACCTACTCGCTTGACTGCTGTGGACGTAACCACGGCGATCTTCACCACCGTTGACAGTGGCGCAGAGGTTGAGTTTAACTGACACCGTCTTGACTGGTGTGGATCGGATGGGGATTGCCATCCACATCAGTCCAACGGGGTTGGGGGAGCTGATGGTTGTCCGGTTCCGGGTTCTGGGGCCGCTGGAAGTGGTGAGGGACGGTGGGGCGCCGATCCGGCTGCTTTCCGGAATGCAGCGGATCGCGCTGGCGACCCTGCTGCTGTATCCCAATCAGCCCGTGGTCGCCGACGGTCTGATCGAGCGGATGTGGGGGGACGACACCCCCGATGACCCTCGCGGGGCACTGCACACGCATCTGACCAGGCTTCGGCGTACCCTCTCCAAGGACCTGATCGAGAGCAGCGGAGGTGGTTATCTCCTTCGCGCCGACGAGGATTCGCTGGACCTGATCAACTTCCGTGATCTGGTCGCCCGGGGGCGGCGGGACGGCGCCGCCGAGAAGAGCCTGCTCACCCAGGCGCTGGCGCTGTGGCGGGGGCCCGCGCTGGCGAACGTCGACTCGGACGCCCTTCATCGTGACGAGGTCGCCGCGCTGGAGGAGGAGCACCGGCACGCGCAGGAACGATGGTTCGAGCTCGCCCTGCGGGCGGGGGAGGGGCCGGCGATCATCAGCCGCCTCAAGGCGGCGGTCGTGGCCTCCCCGATGAGCGAGCGGCTCAGCGGTCAGCTCATGATCGCGCTCTACCAGGCCGGTCGCCAGGCGGAGGCCCTGGAGGTGTACGAGGGACTGCGGGTGACACTGCGGGACGAGCTCGGGCTGGAGCCGGGGCAGGGGATCCGGCAGGCGCACGCGCAGGTCCTGAGCCAGGACGTACCCCGGCTCGGCGGGGATCTGCCAGGGGATCGCGAGCAGGTGGCCGTCGCTCAGGTGCCCGTACCGGCGGAGCTGCCCGCGAAGGTGGCGACCTTCACCGGGCGGCACCACCAGGCGCAGGCGCTGCTCGACTCGCTGCGCGACGGGCGCGCGACGGTGGCCGCCATCTCGGGGCCGGGCGGCATCGGCAAGTCGGCGCTGG
>NZ_JBSGFQ010000122.1:0-35241 GCF_053603495.1 Nonomuraea sp. NPDC004186
GAGCATCGCCCACACCCTGCTGTCCGATCCTGCCCTCGACTACGAGGAACTGGGCGTCGACTACTACGACACCCGCGTACACCACAAACGGCAGACATCCAGCCATATCCGCGGGTTGCAACGCCTGGGCTACCGCGTCACCCTCGAACCCCTCGACACCGGCGGAGCGGCCGCCTGACACCCACAGCACTTCAACCGAAGAGTCAAACCCCGATCTCAGCGGCGTGAACGCCGCTGAGATGTTGCCACGCGTTGGCTAACGCCGTGTTTTCGGGCCAGACATCAGGTTACTTGCGTGGTTTCTGGTGCAGCGTCGTTCTGCAGTGCCCCGGTGGCTGGTTGATCCAGACCTTGGTCGGTAGCGGCGGTGGAGAGGGGCGTCGGCCGCAGAGGTCGCGTCCGAGATGCGGTGAGTTAACGAGCGTAGGTTGCCGTGCTGAACAGTCCAAAGTTCGCACCACGCAAGGACCTACGCTCGTAGCACGCGCGCTACCGCCCGTTCAGGCCATCTGCGCCGAGATCGACGCCCTGTTCGCCGAAGGCCGTGACCTGGTCGAGGTCATCGAGGACGTCGCCCGCCTGATCATGCAAACCGCGGTCGAGGCTGAGGTGGATGCCTTCCTCGGCCGTTCCGCTACCAGTGGGCAGCCACGGCCATCAGCAGCGACGAAAGGAGATGCCGTGGTACGGCCCGGCCACCGCAATGGCCACTGCCCCACCACCATCAAGACCACCGCCGGGGCGGTCACCATCGCCCGCACGATGCTGCGCGGCGCCACCGAGGCGTTCGCCTCGCGCCTATTCCGGCACCAGCGTGCCCCGCACCCACGCCCTGGAGACCTGGCCACACACGGGCTACGGTCGCCGCTGCTGGTCATCTCCGACGACGCGTTCATCGAGCGCGTCTTCGGCGAGACCCGCCGCAGGGTCAAGGTCATCGGCCGCTTCCCCGGCGAAACCTCTTGCACGTCTATGAGTTGGGCCGTGCTGGACCGAGCCGCCCGCGGCTGACGCGGCTTCACCACGACCAGCAAGGGCCGCGCACCCTGCAAGACCTGCGCCGAGCCCTGCTCCGCCCGCTCGCCCAGCTCCGCCCGGCCACTACCTCGGCGACCGACTCGACACCCGAGACAGCAACCGCCTGAGATCACCCCACGGCACCTACCTCGTTGAGCTTTTACACCGCTACGAGGACGTGACCTCCCCGTACACCGTGATGGTGCGTCGGTATCTCAGTCCAGGCTTAGCGCTTGCTGTCTGAATTCGCTGGCCGAGATGCCGAAGGCATGGCGGAAGGCCCTGCTGAAGTCCGAGGGGTGGGAGAAGCCCCACCCGGAGGCGATCGCGCGGATGGGGACATGACACAACGCCGGATCGGCCAGATCAAGACGCGCACGCTCCAGACGTTGCGCCTTGATCCATGCGGTCACCCTTAACCCCTCTTCCTGGAACAGCCGATGAAGATAACTGGTGGAGATGTGATGCGCGGCAGCCAACGCCCGCGGTGTCAGATCCGGCTCACGCAGATGCCGCTGTACGAACGCCTGGATGCGCAAGACGAGGACATGCCGGTGGGACCGGCCGGTGGTGTTCACCCCGTCAACCTCCAGGGCGTGGAAAAGCAGCGCGGAGATCAAGCTGGCGAGCGTCATCCCCAACCGCGAGCCATCGACGGGCCGTAAGTTGTGCACATTCTTGTTGATATTGGTGACGAAGTCGGTGAGCAGGCCGCCGATGCCCTCGGTAGCGGAGAGGGGACGGCCCAGCAGTCCGTCCAGGTGTTCGGCCGGCAGGTTCAGCAGGGACTGAGGGACCGTGATGCACGTGGCCCGGAACGCGGGCCCGTCGCCTGGAGGGCACGCGTCGCACGCGACCATGCGGGTGGGATCGTGGACGAACAGGTCTCCGACCCCCGAACTGAACCGCCGGTGCTCCCAGATGATGTCCACCCGGCCCGCCAGCGGAATCAGGACGTGGTAGGACTCTGCCGATCGCGGGCCAGTCTCGTGATCTGGCCGCGGGGTCTGCCGGATACGCATCGGGGCGGCGGTCTTCGTCGTCAAGCGCAGGCCGCCGAGCGAGATCTCCCGTTCGTCCATGCGGACGCACTCGCTGCCCGACTCCATCACCGAGCCGGAGCCATGGCTCTGAGCACGGTATTCGCTAGGAAGTGCGGGTGCCAGAAGGGTGTCCTCAGTCATCTTGCCTCCCGAGGTTGGAAGGCCCACAGCACAGGGTGTCTCTCGCCGGGACCGGCTTTTGATCCCCGTATCCTTGACGTTGAGCAACCCAGGTTCGCCGAGTTCGTCGAACAACACTGCCCGGCTCTCTTCGCCCACATTCCCTCCTGTCTGCTCGGACATGGCGATGTCATCGCGCTGGAGCACCTGACGGCGAGCGGCCCGAACGCGGGTAGAGGCCGTACACGACACCGTCGCCTCCACGACAGCGCCAGCCGGATCCTGGCTCGAGGGCAGGCCGTCCACCGGGTAGTCGGCCCACGGCCGCCGGCCCGCCCCATCCACCAGTCGAAGCAAGCGCGTGCGGCATGATGAGCGGCCGTCATTCTTCGCCTGGCGATCTGATTTCCCGCGCGGCGCTGCAACACTCGCATGTCCCGCTGAACTGACATTTCCACGGCCACCACGCGGCTCAGTGGTATTCGTTGATCAGACCGGCGACTACTCTGCGGCACGATCCGGTCTTTCCATCGGCACCACGATCGAGCCACAACGGCAGCCTGGCGTTGAGCTGGGGAGGTGATCAAGGGGCCAGGCGGTCGATGCGATCGCCCAGCCCCCGTACGTCTCAGATCAGCTCTGTCTTGTAGAAGATACTGGCCAGGCGGGCCTTCTCGATGCCTGAGGCCAGGCCGAGGCACAGGCGAGGGGCACCGGAGACGATCTGGATGCCCATACCCTCTGGCTCCCGATAGTCCAGGGACTTGCCGGCCACGCTGCGCGCCCGCTGGACCTGCTCGCCTGTGCGCAGGTCCAGGCAAGTGATGTACGTGTTGCCGGGCGGCGGATTATCATCCCCGTACGCCGTGCCGGTCAGCATGTAGACGAAATTCCCGTAGGCCGCGTACCCCTGGAAGGTGCCCAGGCCCGACGGTTGCGCAACGTCGAACAGCGCCTTTGGCGAGCCCGCCTTGACGTCCGCCAACGAGTAGACCGCGTAGCGGAAACGGCTCCCGTCCCAGTAACGCATGACCAGCCGGTTCGTGGACGGGTCGATCGCACACGTGGTGTTGTCCGAGTCCGCGATCGGTTTGTACTTGGTCAGTGCCGACGACGAGGTGGTCAGCGTCTGGCCGTTGACGAACATGAACCTGGCCAGCTTCGTGCCCCGGGAACTCTCGCCGTCACTCACCCCGTCCGTCTCCGTCCACAGGTAGGCCGACGTGCCCGACGGCTCGACCCCGAACTGGACGCCGTGCCCGAATCCCATCAGGTACATGTGGCCGAGGAGTGTGCCGGTGAGGCTGAGCTTGGACAGGCACAGATGGCCCGCCGCGCCGGAGCCGGCACCGTTCTTCACCTGAAGCGTGTAGATGTGGCCGTTGCGGTTGTCGAAGGCGATCGACTGCAGGACGGTCTCGTCGTACAGGGCCTTCTTCCAGATCAGCGAGGTTGACGGGGCAGTCAGCTCGAACCGTCCCTCTGCGGCGGCCGCGGGCTTGGCGGCCAGCGCGGCGGCCGCGGCGACACCGGTGCCGAGCCTGAGGAGCCCTCGGCGGGAAACACGGACGTGAGAGGTCATCTCCCCTTGATCGCCTCCTTGGTAGCCGAGCCCTGCGTAGAGTCATGCCGGTTCGCCGGGCTGTGAGCGATCACAGCCCGTCCTGCCATCCGAGGTTGATTGGGTCGCATTCGAGGTCGTCCGGCAGGCAGGAGTTGGACGGCAGAGCGAGCGTATCGAGGTGGCGGCTCTCACCTGGGGAGACGGACCCATGCGCCACGCCGAGGAGCACAGCAGCCGCAACAACCGACAGGATGACTTTCTTCATAGAGGTAGAACTCCTCGCGATTTCACATGACTGGCATCTGACGGAGTAGAGTTTCGGGCATTTGTCCCTGACGTGTCAGCATTTTCGGCTGGCATTATGCTGCCCTGGCATCATGATGCTCGCCCCAGAGTGCCCGTGCTGGTTGGAGCGTTCGCTCCAACCAGCACGCTTGCCAAGGCGGCGAGCCCATCACGCACCGTGTCCTGCCAGCCTTGTTCCTCTCAGACCGTCAGCCGCAGTGGACGTTCGTCGCATACCGGATGGCTGAGCCGACGGCGCCCACCAGGTCGATGCACTTGCCCTTGGCGGAGGCGTAGACGGGGCCCGCATAGTAGGCATAGTCGCCATCTTCATAGTCGGCCCAGCCGTTGCTCGAGGGCGTTGCGATGCCCACGGCCTTGTACGCCTTCTTGCCGTAGTTGCCGCCCGAGCCGTAGGCGAGGGCGCAGTTCTTTCCGGAACTGGCGTTGTAGTAGACCTCTAGCGTGCCCTGCTTCGTCCCGGACTTCGGGATGTTGTAGACACCGATCCGGCTGTAGCCGGTCCCACAGGGACCTGCCGCGGCGGCCGGAGTGGCGGAGGCGACAAGCCAGGTCGAGGCGACCAGCACGCCTACAACGGCGCCGATTTTTCTGCGAATAGGCATTTATCTTCATATTTCTGTTCGGGCCAGGGGTGACGGCGCGTCTCCCCGTCTTGCCCGAACCATGATTACGACGTGCGCTGAAAAAACACTGAAATGGGGCTGAATCACCCTCCGTGTCAGCGGAGGGACGGGCGTCTCGAAGCTGAGCCGCGAGAAGAGTGCCAGTTGCCGGCCGGGGCAGCGGGCGTGGGCAAGACTGCCCTGTGGCGAGCCGCCACCCCCATGTCAGATCCATCGCTACCGAGCTGCGGCTCAGCACAGCGGGGTCCACCGACGCGCTAACGCCGCAAATCCGTCCGATCGCGCTACAACATTGCGGACATCAACTCTCGCAACGCCCTTTCGGCCAGAGGTGGGGTAAAGTCGGGCGGCGAACATGAGCGAACATGAATCCGAATCAAATAACCCAATGGACGCCGCCCATCCGTCCGGAAAGCTGCGCAGACCCAGCCGGCGATTGATCATGGGCGCCATACTCCTCGTGGGAGGCCTCGGCGCAGGCTTTCTGGCAGGCC
The DNA here is from genome assembly GCF_053603495.1 of Nonomuraea sp. NPDC004186. NCBI lineage: Bacteria > Bacillati > Actinomycetota > Actinomycetes > Streptosporangiales > Streptosporangiaceae > Nonomuraea > Nonomuraea sp. NPDC004186. The sequence continues at coordinate 5,171 of NZ_JBSGFQ010000122.1, forward strand.
GCGTCACCACCGAAGAGCTGGATCTGCCCGCAAGGCAACAAAGATCATCTCGCCCCGGCAAGCCCTTCGCGCCGGCGGTGGATACGGCACATGGCCGACGCTGGGCAACCACAGGGGCGAGGTGGACCACGCGCAGGAGGGCATGCGCGCCTGGCTCACGTCATTCAACGACCGGCGGAACTGGATCGGCGGGGCAGACCCGATCGAATTTCAGGACCTGCGCAGTCTCTCTGGGTCTGTGGTGTTCTCCGGCATGATTCCGAACAGCGGTCATATCCGCGCGGATCGCGAGCCCGGCACAGACTCCAGCGAACCGGTCTCGATCGTCCAGTTGGAGAGTCCGGAGCTTTCCCTGAAGGTGTACAACCCGGGCTACCGCGGACCGGGCGGTGCGGGATCAGGGGCCACCAGCGCCCCGCTCCCTGAGAGTGAGAGCGACTTCCGGGCTTCCAGGCTGTACGGCCCGCCGATAGTCGCCCCCATCCCGCTTGTCTGGGACTACCTCCCGAACAATTGGTACGAGGTGGGGGACAAGTTCGCGATGGTCGTGCCGCCCTGGTTGACGAACCTGCGCGTCGCGGGCTTCGGGAAAGACGATGCGGCTTGGCAGCCCCTTCAGGTGGAGGACGACGGCACGACCTGGGTCCCGATCCACCGGGGGGTCATCGACGAGTCAGCCGGGTGCGATGACGGTGTGCTGCAGCGCGCCGATGAGAAGGCGTTCCCCGACGGGACGACCCGGCAGGTCACCTACCTGTACCGGCCCGGCTTCCCCTATCCGGTGAAGCTGCTTCTCATGAACTCGACCGGCAGTTCGATGGCCAACGGCCGGTTGGCCATCGCGGCGGTCGTTGAGGAGTGGGACGGGCCGGTGTGGGCCTTGGCGGTGGTGGGCGCGCTCCTGGCGGGCGCCGTCCTGGCCCTGTCGGCCGTGGACGGCTCGGACCGGCCGCAGGTTCTGATGACCGGCACGGACCGGGTGGGGTTGGAGTTCCTGTCCTGTTCCGACGCCGACTGCACGGACACGCGAAGCGCCAGCTGATCACCGGCGAGCGCCGTCTGCTGGCGCTGACGCTCGCGCTGGACCGCGCCGACCGGCCGCACGCCTTCCTCATACGGGTCAGGAGCCGTACGACGCCCTGGAATTCCGTCCTGTCGTGCGCTTTCCCGCGCTGCGGACTCTGATGTGACTCGTTTCGCTGGTCCGGCCTCTCACGCCAGGCCGACGATCACATTGCTCATCGGCTGGACGACGATCAGCGCACCAGGCGCGCGCACCAGACCTGCGGAAGGAGGCTGATCCGAGAGCATCGGCCAACGCGCGGGGAAGGTCATCGGGATCCGGACGGTGTCAGCCGTGCCCCACGGGGTGACGAACACGGTGACACTGCCTACGTTCTCCTTCCAGGACGTGGCGGCCACGACCAGCGAGTCGTCCAGAGGCACGTGATGTCTTTCGGAACCCCCGATGGATGCTCCCAGCCCCGCCGGGGAGAACGACACCTGTTTCCGCGCACCCATGCCGAACGGCTCCCAGCGGTAGGCCCGCCTGGGTTCTCCGCCAGAGCTGGAAAGCGCCAGACCGGCACCGAACCAACCCCACCACGAACGATGAGAGATCATGGTGCCTCACGCCGCGCGGTCGGCCGATCTTGGGGATGGTCGGCATGGTGTGCGATCACTTCCTCGATGGAGAAGAGAGTCAATACGCGGGAGGCGCGGCCGCTCTTTCGCAAGGCTCAGTCTGTCCATGGCAACCAGCACCACCCCGAAGATCTACGACTGCCTGCTCGCGGGCCACGTCGATCAGCAACGCAGCGCGACCCTGCCTGGCAGGGGGTACTGGCGGGGCCGACTCAGCGGCATGCGTGTATTCGTGGAGGACTCCGCCGAGCCGGTCTCGTCGGCACCTGATACGGCATAGCACCGGGCAGCCTTTCCAGAACGTCAACGGGAGCGACATGTCGTTCATGTCCGCCCCCTTCCTGCAGCCGGTGACCGCAGACGGCGGGGGCGCGGGCGCCGTGGTGACGGGCAGCATGCCCGGCTGCAAGCGGCAGTCCGCCGCCCAAGGACTTCGCCAGGGCCGGCGCGAGCTTCGAGACCTGCCGGCTCACAGCCGCCCGTTCCGGCATCGACATCATCGGCGCGAAGTTCGACCAGGACAACTACCGCGAAGATCCCGTGGAGTGGCGCCGTTGCCCCCCACACCCTGACGAGAGGCCAGGAGACCGCCCGGGTTTGGTGGCCGGTGGTTTGCGTAGGCCAGGCCTGACATCGATAGCTCTGGGGCGGGAGGAGGACCCGCCGGCGGGTGACCGGCCCGTGCGGCGGATACGACGATCCGGCCACACGCGCGTGCGTGGTGAACTCACCCGCAACTGGTCGTGGCGGCCTCGGCTTCGAATTGCTTCTCGCCTGGTGCGGTCGCCTTCAGCCTGGCGGTCAGTGTTGCCGCGTTGTTTCCCACCATCTCTTCTTCAATCCCAGCGTTGGGCCCGGCCTGCGCGGCCAGCGTGCGGGCGTCGGCGACGGTCTGTACGCGGCCCTCCTGCTCGCCCTGTCCGATTACACTGCCGTCATAGGGAACTTCGGAGCCCTCGCCCAGCCCCCACCATTTGCCGGGTTCCGGCTCGTCACCCTCCGAGCAACGGGCCTCCTCCCACACGATGGCCATGATGTAGTCGTGGCCTGCCTCGATGCGCGGGCGATCGTGCAGGGCCATCGGTACGGGCTCGCCCACCTTGCCGTCGTTGAAGGCGAAACCCACGGCGTTGTATGTCCAGCCATCCGGCGCGGGTTTAGGCGCGCCCTCGCGCGACCACAGGACCTCGTTGACCCGCAGGTCAACCGCGCGGCCGATGAGACCTTCGCCGCGTTCGAGCTCGGTCTGAGTGGGCTGGAGCCGCTGTTCGGAGGCAGCACTGACGACGACCACGTGGTCGGCGTACGTCACCCAGTCGGTGGCGGTGACACTGGGCAGGCGGTCGTCGGCTTCGGCCATAACCATCTTGTGTGGCTGCGCGGGAGAGCCGCCGGTGGCGGTGGCCATCGAGCCGCTCACGGCGGCCGTGGCCGTGATGAGCGCGGCGGCGATTCCCACCCCGGCGATGGTGAAATGACGTCTCACGGCTCCCCCTAGTATGTGGCGTTGATGTTCTCGACGTTGTTGGCGCCGAGCTTGTTGTGGCCGGTCGACGGCGTCACCATGCAGCCCAGCCGGTCGTCGGTCTTGGATAGCTCGGGGCTGGAGTTGTCGCCATGCTGGAGGCCGACGGCATGCCCGGTCTCGTGACACACCCGCGCGTAGGTGTAGCGGCCGTTGCCCCGGATGCGGACAACTTGCTGGTCGCAGTCCAGGAGGTCGTTGCCTGTCGCGTCGCACCACGTCATTCCAGCGGCGGTGTCGTTCAGGCCCGCGGAGCCCTCCTGGTACACGATGTCGGTCTCGCCGCTTCCTGAGAACACCGGCGTCGAGTCGTAGTGAATGGACAGCCGGGTGGGCGAGTATTCGCCGCTCAGGGCGTTTCTGACCATGTTCTTGTCGACGGACTCCAGCTTGAATTCGCCGCTGCTGTCCATGTAGTAGTAGACGGCGGAATTGTCGGTCTGGCAGGGATATCCATTGTGCATGCCTTTCAGGCACAGGCCGCCGGTGACCGAGGTGGGGAACATGTTGTCGGTGGCGGCGGCCCAGGCCACCCCCACTGCGATCATCAGAGGAACGAGGGCCATGGCGATGACGCCAGTGACCCGTCGGCGGACCAGCTTGCCGTGGAATGCTAACACTGTTTTCCTTTACGGGTTTGCCGAAGAGGTGCGCGCCATCGCCGGCCAATATGGCGATGGCGCCCGGGATGGCCAGCGTTGATGTTTATAGTCAGTATGGAACGGAGCGTCAATGCGGCACATAAGAGCGGATTTGACGAGTGCTCTCGCTCCACAAAAGTTGATTCAGGGTGAACTCCCGGGGACCGGCGATGTGAAGGATCTCCCAGACCGTGGAGGCCGCGATCGTGCATCCCGGGCGGGCCAACTCGCCTTGGATTCTCCTGTGCCCCTGGGTCGGGTTCTCCCGCGCCATCCGCACAATCATTGCCTTGACCGGCCGCCGGGAGCGCGGGGCGTCCTGGGCACCGCCCGTCCGTGAAGGTCCATTTGCGTGCCACGAGGTTGCGATGCCAGCGTAAGATCGTCGCCGGGGTGACCGGGAACACCTCCGCCCACCGCCGGCGGCGGATCAGCCGGGACAATAACGCAAGCCAGAGTCGGTCGGCGTGACCCCACGGCAACTGTCCACCGAGCTGACGGCCAGTGCTTGGTTCTCGTGACGGAGCACCAGCACTCGACGTCTTTCGACAGATTAGAGCGGACGAGGACCGCCAACGGGCCGGACAAGCACCTCACCAACCGGTAGGCCAGCGGAACTGCTGGAAGGTATCGTCGCGCTGCCCGGCGGGCGCACCCGTGGGACCCGACGGGGCAAGCCGGACCGGCCACTCGGCGCCCTCAGCCCTGCCGCCCCGGACGAAGGCCTCTGCGCAACACGTGATTCGAGTCCTTGAGCCCCACAGGCGCTGAGCACCAGCGGACACGAGGAGTTTCTTTACCGCAGAATCATCATCGATCGTCCGCTACGTCTGCGTTACGAGCTTTCGGAGGAGAGCCTGGCCCAACTGTCGGACTCCCGTGTCTTCAGGAACGTCGGCGATCCTGACGGGCTGCTCGATGCACTGCGCCCCCTTGTGGGATCCGGCTGGAAGACCAAAGCGAAGGCATTCGAAGCGCTCCGTAGCGCAGCCTCGGAGAAAGGACATATCTGGCCCACAGGGATCGGCTTCGAGAAGGCCGTTCGCAAGGCGCTCGGCGTCAGAGACGCTGAGGGACAGTTACAAGAGGACAAGGGGAAGGTCGAAGCCGACCCCGAGCAGCGCTCCTCCGCGGAACTCCCGCTTGGAGAGGACCCTGATGAGTACCTCAGACGCGAAGTTCTCCCCGATGCCCCCGACGCGTGGATCGACCACACGAAGACGAGGAACGGCTGCGAGATATCACCCACCCATTTCTTCGTCCCCGAAGTCGACGGGCCCCACGCCTTTCTCCGACAGTATGCGCGAGCGGAGATGGCGAGGACGAGTCAGAACGCCGGGGATGAGGACGGCGGAGTGTCCTATCTGCGAGCGCAGGATCTTCACGTCGTCGACTCCGCGGTTGAACTGACGAACCTGACCGAAACCGGCCTAGCCCTGACTCCTTGTGGCGGCGGCGATCTCGTCGGACGCCCTGGGAACTGGCGCCTTCTCCCACCCAGCTTCGGCAAAGCTGTCACGACCATGTTCGTCCTGCACCCCCTGCCGAGGCGCGGCCGGGCTCTGTGTGAATGGCTCAACTCACGCAAGGACGACACGCCTGTTCCCAGCATCCGGGACCTGATGAACCTGCGTGTTCCTGTCGGCCTCGTCGAGGACGAGGAGATCGATGGGCTCCTCGAGGATGTTCAGAGCGGCCGGCGCAAACTCAGGTCCGCAACCTCGGAGGTCCTGCCGAACGTCTTCGCCGGGACGGAGGCCGACCTCCCGCGACTGAAGAACGAGATTCGCTCCGCGGCCTACGAGGCCCGGCTAATCGGTGATCTTGTCCGCCCACTTGAGGACCCGATCTTGAGAGCCGAGTGGAGCTACCCCTTCCACGTTTCCGCGCTGGCCCGTCGGTACCGCATCAGCACATATCCGGCCGAACGGAAAGACTGCCTTCTCAAACTCGGCGAAGGGGTAGCGCGTGTGCTCGGCATCCTCGCGCTTGCCGAGATCGTCGCAGCGCAAGGGTTCACCAGCGCGTTGCGGAAGCGGTTCCGGACTGGCGCCGCCTTCGGAACGTGGCTGACGCTCATTGAGAAGTTCGTGAACGACATCGATTCTCCCCGCCTTGGGGAACTCGCTGCTCTAAGGGAAATCCTTGATACCCGCTCTCTGCTGGATTCCATCAAGGCGTCCAGAAACGACACCCACCATGCTCACGGCGTGCGCGCCAACCATGAATTGAACGATGACGTAGAGAAACTAGAGCCCCTCGTAGTCTCGACGATTTCCTCGGTCAACTGGTTGTCGGGAGCGCCCTGGGAGTGGGTCGACAGGTGCGAGTACATCGATGACTCGTTCTATCGGGTCATCGGTTCGCGTCTCCGCGGGAGCCACCCGAGCTGGGAGCCTTTCGAGCGCGTCAGCACCGATCCGCTGCGACCCAACCGCATCTACGTGAACAGCACCTCTGCTGGCACCCCCGTTGACCTCTGGCCATTAGCCACGGTGAGCCTGTGCCCTGAATGCCGAATGCGTGAACTCTTCTTGCTCAACCAGTGCCGAGATGACACCCTCACCCTGCGGAGTATAAAGGAACACGAGCTTGAGATCCTCTATCCCGGACCGGACTGAGCGTCCGATGGGGCGCCGCTTTTGATCCGTAGGTTCCGGGTTCGAGCCCCGGGGCACCCCACCACCTCCACCTGCGGTTTCTTTCCTTATGGAAGGTTTCTTGCTGATCAGGCAATACCTGACGCCATCGGCCGGCATCCGGGCGAGAGCAGAGACTCGGAAGTGGGCAGGTGACGTATCCTCGCAACCAGCGATCTTCGGTCCTCAGGCTGATCGGTTGCCGGTGCCGCCCGACTACCCCAGCGATGGGGTTGGTCAAAGCGGAACAAGCTCACCGGGAGCTTCACGCTCCGAAGAACGTTGAGGATCCAGGCCAGAGCTCCCAGCGGTTGGCTCGTCCTCGCCGCACCTCAGCATCGGGGTACCGGTCCTGAAGCTCCTTCAAATGCTCGACGACCTCCGAGATCGGCATGCCTGACGGAATCACCGCGAGCGGTTCAGCTTTTGGCTTCGACGGAGCCACCGGCGGCTTCGAAGCGGAGGCGCCGTAAAGGATCTTCCGGGCTTCCTTGAGCCGAGCAGCCCAGCTGGGCCATGCCGGACATGGACCGTCCCAAGGCGGAGTGGACCAACCGTGACTGGAGAAGGGAGCCGGACAGTCCGCACACATGTCCTCGGACGCAAGTGGCGGGACGGCGAGGAGCTTCTCCAGTTTTTGACGCGCCAAGCCCAACTTTATCTGGAGCTTGGAGCGTTCATCTCGGCTTGTGGCTGCCTTCAGAGCGGCGTCTATCTCGGGGAGCTTGGCGCGCAATTCCTCGACCTCGGACTGCCGATTGAGACGGTAGTAGAACAATGTGATTTCGCGCCGATCCTTGGGCAGCCGGCCATGCGCGTCGACGACGTCCTCGGGGTCGCCGACGAGGTTGGTAAGCCGTTCGATCTCTGATCTCAACTGTGCGATGGTGCGGTCGTGTTCGGCCACCTGTTCGGCGCGTCTGCGCGGGTCCATTGCCGGAAAGCGTGTGCCATCGCACAGTCCGGCAACTTCATACAGTTCGAACTCCATCCGAGATTGATGTTCGAGCAGAGACAGCCTCGCATGCTCGCGCTCTGGGTCACATCGCAAGCGGTCACGATCACAACGCTCACGGTCGGCGGCCTGCCGCGCCTTGAACTCGCGATCCTGGCGAGCCATCATCGCGTCGATCTGCTTCTTGGTCATGAGGCGGTGGCCTGGTTCAGCGCGTGTCCATTCCCCCATGATCTGCTGGGCTCTCTCGAGGTCCTTGGCCCGGTCGTTCAGGACCCAGGGGTTCCAGTCAGCGTCGTCATGAAGTTCTATGAACAGCGCCCGCGCGGCAAGGAACTCCTCCACGGACGACGTTGCGCCCTCTTTGGGCTTCCAGAGCAGGCCGTCATGCTCGATGACGCCATCTGGGTGGTTGAGCTTGCCCTCGGGGGCCATGCGGCCATCCTCCTCCCCTTGTCAGTCTTTCGTTCGAACCAGCAGAAGATCGTGGCTGGTGAATGCCTACAAGGTCGCGACAGCGGCTCGTGCAGACCGACGTGGCCCTGATCGTCTTTCGTTGCCCCACGCGACCACCGGCAGCAATTTTCGAAGGAGTTCCTCAGCCCGTCGCCGCATGGAGAGATGCCATCGAACAATGTCAATCACAAACTAGCAGCGCCATCGCACTGTTGCCCGGCCATTGTTCATGTATGACCAGGCACCGCAGAACATTCAGGAGGCCATCGCCACGTGGATGCCAGTGCCTAGCGGGTGTCAACGGCTGATCGGCGGCCAGGGCGCCGTAACGTGGTCGTCGAGCTGTGTGTGGCGACCCCCATATTGGATTCGCTCGCTTCTGAACGATCATTGCAGGTCCGTTGAGGACCGCGTCAAACCCTTCCCGGACCGCAAACCATCCGGGACGTCAGCTCGCCAATCGCATGTAAAATAAGGACGTTCAAGGGATGCCATCCGTCCCATGGTTGCTCGCTGGATGCTCGTCGGTACCTGATACGGCATAACACCGGGCGGCATTCTTGGACATTTCAAAAGCGGACAATCCATGACACTGCAACACAGCGAGACACGATTCGATAGTGGGCGGCATTTAAAACGGCGACTTTTAATCCGTAGGTTCCGGGTTCGAGCCCCGGGCGCCCTACCACTCATAAGTGCAGGTCGAAAGCACTTTCTTTGAGACGGCGACACGGCTCGGCGGGACCGTCTCGAAGATCATGTTCCCCCGATGTTCCCGCATCTCGCCACGCGATGGTGAAAAGTCCGTTTGTTGATGCGAGTCGTGGCCGTCTGTGTCAGCTGTTTCCTCAACCATGCGCCCTTGGACCGTCAGGGGGAGTTGTGGCGCGGATCATCGAACGCACGGCTAGGAACGGCGCAAGATTGTGGCTGGTGAAGTGGCGTATAGGTGGGGGAAGAGGCGGAAAGGAAGACTTCGAGACCTGCTACGAGCGGCAGATCGCCGAAAATTTCGCGACATTGGTCGAGCTCAGCGGCGAGAATAATCGTCCGCACGGCTACCCCAAAGGCTGCCACGGCATCGAGGACCCGCACCTCGACGGCACCCTTGACGCCGACATGCCGACCTTCGAGCAGTACGCACGCCATGACTACGCCACCCGACTCGGGGCCGCCCCCACTCAGCGCTTCGTCTACCTGACCGAGGCGGAACGGCATGTCTTCCCCTTCTTCGGCCACCTGCCCCTGGATCGGGTCACCCGGCGAGTGCTGCGCGAATGGGCGGAATGGATGCTCGCCAAACCATCCGCACGCAACGAACACCAGCCCACCCCTCCTATGTCGGATGAGCAAGCGGCACGACGATGGGCACGCACCAACGACGTCGCGGTCAAGAAGACCGGACGCGTGCCGCCCGGCGTGCTGCGGCAGTGGCGGGACGCAGGCGCTCCCCGACCCGCGCCACCGACCCCTGGGCCGCTATCCCCGGCCACAGCGGCGAAGGTTTATCGGGGTGCGATCAAGCCGGTCTTCAAGGCGGCCACGCAGCAGGGCGAGAACGGCGAGCCACCGTTTCTCAACTCATCTCCCTGTGACGGTTTCCGCCTGCCGACCGGCCCGGTGTCCGCCCGCGCCATCCTGTACGGCCCCGAGGTCGGCATCTATCTCCAGGCGGTCCACGACATCGACCCGGACACCGCGCTGTTCATCGTGACCGAGATGGCCACCGGCCTGCGGTGGGGTGAGATCGCCGGGCTCCACGTGTCCGGCCTGGATCCGATCGGCTGCGTGATCCATGTAGTTCAGACGTATGCCTACCTACTGGACGAAACGACCGGCCGCCGACGATGGCAGCTCAGGCTCTACCCGAAGGGTAAGAAACAGCGCGACGTACCCATCTGCCGTGAGCTGGCAACACTGTTGGCGCGCCATGCAACCGGCAAGAATGCTGGTCACCCTCTCTTTCAGGGCTGCGCAGGCGGCTACATCGATTACGCCAACCAACGCAACAACGTGCTGCAGCCCGCCCTCGAACGCGCTCGCCAACGCGGCTTGGCCAAGCACATCACTCCGCATGCACTCCGACACACCATGATCACCATGCTCCGCGACGGCGGCGTCGCACCAGGAGTCATGCAACTCATCGCCGGACACGAGTCCTACCAGACAACCGCGGGATATTCCGGTCAGCACACCCCCGCCCAACGAGCGCTCATCCTCAACTCCGTTCATCCCGTCATCAAGGCAGCAGGATTCCTGTTCAGCGATCCAGAACAAGACGGGGAAGCCTCGCCGTAGGTTACGAATCGTGTCTGCTTGGTTGCATGGCGGAAATCGCGCAGGATGGGTCCGTGGACTTGTGGGCCGAATGGGACGACCCGGTCGAGCTACGAATGCGGTTGGACGCCGCCTTGGTCGAGATCGCAGAGTTGCGTGAGGAGAACGACCGGCTCAAGCACCTTCTCCGCCAGCCAGCCTCGGCTTCGCGCGAGCACGACGCCGCCGACCCTGATCGGACCTCCGCTGCCTGCGTCAACCCACCGCAGGACAGCTTGCCGTATGCGAACGCGTCGTCTCCTTCGTCTGAGAAGCTCGCCTTGTTCAAGGCGTTGTTCGTCGGCCGTCGCGATGTGTATGCGACCCGCTTCTTCAGCCGCAAAACCGGCAGGCACGGGTGGAGCCCCGCGGAGAAGGAGTTCTGGCGTAAACGGGACGACGCCGAGCGGGAGTTCCTGCCGCTGACGGATGAGGTTCTCATCGCGCACCTGAGCCGAACCACCGACGGGCGCGACTCCCATGTTGGGCTGTATCCGATGCTGCCCGACGACACCTGCCAGTTGCTGGCGTGCGATTTCGACGGCGCGGGCTGGCAGGGCGACGCCGCCGCCTACGCGGAAGCCTGCACGCGAGCGGGCATCCATACGGCGGCGGAGATTTCCCGATCCGGAGCCGGTGCCCACGTGTGGATGTTCTTCACCGAGCCCGTCCTGGCTGCGTCGGCACGCGCCATCGGCATGGGACTGTTGCGGGAGGCGATCGACCGGCGAGGCACGATGTCGCTGGCCAGCTATGACCGGCTGTTTCCAGCGCAGGATTCGCTGCCGGTCAAGGCGGCGGCTCGGTTCCGGTTCGGGAATCTGATCGCGCTGCCGTTGCACGGCAGCAGTCGGGAGCAGGGCACAACGCTGTTCTGCGACCCACGAACCTGGCAGCCGTATGAGGACCAGTTCGTGTTCCTGTCCGGCGTGCGCCGGCTACGCCCGGTCGAGGTGGATGCACTGGTGAAGCGGTTCGGCCAGATCGACGCCGGACCGTCGACGTCGGGCAGGCTGCCGGCCAAACCGCGCAGGGACGCGCTGGGTGTCGCCCCTCAACAGGTGCACGCGCGGCTCGGCGCCATGCTGGCGATTTCGACCGACAGCCTGCCCACGCCGCTGATCGCCGCTCTCAAACACCTGGCTGCCTTTCACAACCCGGAGTTCTACCGGCGGCAGTCGATGCGGTACTCCACTTTCGCTACTCCGCGCTTCGTACGCTGCTTCGACGACAGCGACCCCGACTGGCTACGACTCCCACGAGGGCTGGCGGAGCAAGCGGAACATCTGATTGCGGCAGCGGGCGGCGCCATGGAGATCACCACCACGGTGCCGGACCATGACCCGATCGCGGTGCGTTTCACCGGTGAGCTGACAAACGTACAGACCGAAGCGGTCACCGCGATCGCCAAGCACCTCACGGGAGTCCTGATGGCGCCGCCCGGCGCGGGCAAGACCGTGATGGCCTGTGCACTGATCGCCCGGCACCAAGCACCGACGGCGATCATCGTGAACCTCGCCGAACTGCTCGACCAATGGAAAGAACGGCTGACGACGTTCCTCGACCTTGACGGAGCGAAGGTGGGCGCCAAGGGCAGGGGCAACGACAAGCGGCACGGAGTCGTCGATGTCATCATGCTGCAGTCCGTTGCCCACCGCGACGCCGACCCATCGCTACTGGACGCGTACGGCATGGTCATCGTCGACGAATGTCACGCGGTCGGTGCTCCGGCCGCCGAGGCCGCCATCCGTCAGGTAGCCGTGAAGCGCTGGATCGGGCTCTCGGCGACGCCATACCGGGCCGACCAGGTGGACGCGCTCATCACCATGCAGTGCGGACCGATCCGCCATGAGATCACCTCTGAGGTGTCGTTCGCCCAGCGACTCATTGTTCACGCGACCGGCTTCAGCACCGAGGAGATCGGAAACGACGGCGCCTCCTTCCAAGCGATCTATGGCGAACTGGCCGCAGACGAGACCCGGACCGCCCAGATCGCCGCTGACGTCGCGGACGCGGCGAGCCGGGGCAGGAACAGCCTCCTTTTGACCAATCGAGTGGAACACCTCCAATGCCTGGCCGCGGCCCTGGAGGACAACGGCGTGGCCGCGACGCTCCTGCACGGGCAGCTCAGCGCCCCAGAACGCGACCGCGTCCGCACCCGCCTTGCCGATGCCGGGGCAGGCCCGCTGGTGCTCCTGGCCATCGATAAGGTCGCAGGCGAGGGATTCGATCTGCCCCGGCTGGACGCCCTGTTCCTCGCGATGCCGATCTCGTTCAAAGGAAAAGTGATCCAGCACGTGGGCCGGATCATGCGAGAAGCCGCCACCAAGCACGACGTCGAAGTCCACGACTATCTGGACGCACAAGTCCCACAGTTGGAACGCATGTACGGCAAGCGGCGCCGCACCCTCACCCGCCTTGGCTTCACCACCACAACGTCCGGCTCAAATGAGCACCCACCAGCCACCGACGCTCCCCCCGCGCCCTTCCTCGCCAAGGACACCAGCAGAGATCACACGGTCAAGCGACCAGCAGCCGACCGCATCGCAGGTGCGCGCGTGGGCTCGTGAACATGGACTCCCGGTCGCCGACCGCGGCAGACTCCGCCCTGAGATCTGGGAAGCCTGGCATGCCGCCGCCGATATCACGCCCGGGGAGAATCCCTGACTCTGCGGAAACCGCAGAAGGATGCGGCCATCGGCCAGAGTGAAGCTCGGCCACCAGTTACGCTGGAGGTGCAACTCAGGCACCGCGACAGAGGGAGTCGAGCGACGGTGAGCGTGGACCTCGAACACGAGCCCATCCATGACCTCGCCCGCCGGGTCATCCGGCTGGCCGAGGAAACCCAGCACGCCGCTCAAGTGCTCGAACGCCGCCTGGATGCGCTGGAACGCCGCTCCGAAGCCGCCGGCAGGGCCGAACGCATTTTGAGCGTTGCTGCCGGCATGCGGACCCACCTCGGTCGAGACCGACTGTCCGTTGAAGATCTGTACGACCCGGACACCGGTCTTCCCGCGTGATCATCGACTCCAGCGCCATCATTGCCGTCATCAACGGTGAGCCAGAGGCCATCCCATTCGCTCACACCATCGCCGCAAACGTGTGTCGCATCTCGGCCGTCAACTACGTCGAAGCGGCCATTGTGGCGGACAACCGTGGTGAGGCCATGCGCAACGCCTTCGACACGCTCGTTGATGAGATGGGGCTCATCATCGAGCCGGTAACACCCCATCAGGCCAGGATCGCACGCCAGGCGTACCAGACCTACGGCAAGGGCAACAATTCCAAGGCCAAGCTCAACATGGGCGACTGCTTCGCCTACGCCCTCGCCAAAGACCTCGACCAGCCCCTGCTCTTCAAAGGCGAGGACTTCCCACACACCGACATCACTTCCGCACAGCCCTGACGGACGTCCGGCATTCTAAGAATCGAGCTTGAATGACGGAACTCCTTTTCGCCGCAGATCAAAGTCTCAGGTGATTCGTCCACGCCCCCTTGTACGAGCACCCGCCAAGCGCTGCCATGTGAAGCGCCTGCTTGACTCCATTAGAATCACAAAGGTGCGTAAACCAATGAGCCGAATTGGGCGACTCGGTTGAACTACGGGTGCAGTTGACGCCACTGAATGCAGCGTTGGCCGAGATCGCAGAGCTGTGAGGAGAAACGGCGAGGTACTTTTGCCGCTAACCACGTCCTCGGGCGAGCGCAGTACCGTGGGGTCCTGCCGGGGCTTCTTCATACCCCTCGATCGGCCGCAGGATGGCTTGCCGTATGCCGACTTGTCATCGCCCTCATCCGAGGAGAAGGATGGCGCTGTCCAAAGCGTTGTTCGTCAGCCACGGATGGAGGCCAGCGGAGAAGGACCTCTGGGTGTTACCCCTACCGTCGGTGTTGATCAAGGCTCAGTCAGGACGCGGGCTCGTCCTCCCAGGTCTTGACCACAGGTTCCATCAGCGATGTCCTCGGGCTTCGACTGCTCACGCGGCAACGCCTGCCGTTCCCCAGCTGTCGGCACAGGCATGCGACTGGCCATCGTCGCGATGATCACCGAGCGCACGGGGGCGCGTCGAGGTGACAAATTCCCCCGGCGACATTGTCTTCGCGGCGAGACTCCCTGCCGCCCCAGGGGGAACGCCCCTGCCTAATGAAGGCGACGATCCGGCTGGGACCGATTGTGAGATGCTCCCGTCAGCGGATCTGCGAGACGGTGAGGAGGCCATGGACGAGTCCCATCACCAGGCGGGGGCCAGATCATCAGCCGGTGGGGCGAGAGCTGCGCATGGCCTCACCTTCCAGGCTCAGGTTTTCGCCTGGTGTGCTGTGCGCGCCATCGTGGAGATGCCGCTGACCGACCTCGGGCTCGGCGCCGCCGTCCGGATTGAAACGGTGGGGTGTGAGACCGGGCTTCCCGTCGACGATGTGGGCGTCACCGTGTCCGGCGGCGGGTTCATCCTCATACAGGCGAAGGCCGGAATGAGACGGTTGGACGCACAGGCGGAAGATCTGGTGAAGGCCATTGACCAGATAGTGCGCGCCTTCGTCGAAGGTATCCACACGAGTTCGGACGTCCGCCCCGTCGACCTCTCACGAGACCGGCTCGTGATCGCAACGAACCATGACGGGAGTCGCGCCTTCGACCAGCTCGGCATTGTGCTCCTGCGCCTCCGTACACACCCGGCCGCCCTCCCTCTCTTGGCGGCAGCGCCGACGGTTTCCCAGCGCAGGGCGCTCGAAACCTTCGTCGAGGTCGTCGTAACGCGTTGGACGGCCATCGTCGGACGCAAGCCCTCCGATTCCGACTTGCGAGCGTTCCTCCGGTGTGCCGAGGTCATCCGGCTGGATCTCAAGCAGCCCGACGGGATCGACCTCTTCCGCAGCGAGCAGGCCCTGCACGCGGCTCTGGGTGATTCGCTCATCGACGACCCCTTCAACAAACTCGCCTGGCACGGCAACGAAGCAACGGCGGCCCAGCAGTGGTGGCGGCGGGAGGAGTTGGTTCAGGCCGTACTCCGCAAAGAGGTGGCGATGCAGCCCGCGGCCGGCTCGCGACGCAACCGCCTTCCTGCCCTCCCTCAGCCCTACGTGCGCCGAGGTGACCATGGTCTCCTCGGCCCTGGACCGACGGCGGAGCTTCTCTGCATCGCTGTCACAGGTGGCCCCGGCTTGGGAAAGACCACTCTCGCCATCGACATGGCCAACGAGGCTGCCCAGGACTTCCCCGACGGGCAGCTATTCGTCGACTTCCGAGGCTTCGGTCCGACCGCTCCCATGTCGTGTGCCGAGGCGGTCGAGGTGCTCCTGGAACAAATGGGCGAGGCTGACGCGGCCGCAGGCAAGAACCCGGAGGGCCGCCGACTGCACTACCTGGACACAGTCGCGGCGGGGCGGTTCGTCATCGTCATGGACAACGTCCGGGACAGCGAGAGCGTCCTCCACCTGCTCCCGCATCACGGGTCCTCCGCCATCATCGCCACCAGCCGCACCAGGTTGGGGACCCTCCTGCGAAGAAGCGATGTCACGCATCTCCACCTGACTCCACTACCAACCCACGAATCCTGGGATCTGCTGATCCGGCACATAGGAGCCGACCGAGCAGCCGCCGAGCCAGCCGCGATTGCCACCGTTCTGGCCGCCTGCGGCGGCAATCCTCTAGCCCTGGCAATCGCCGGATCCCACATCCGGCACCTGCCTGAGCTGTCACTGGACCAAATCGTGTCTGTTTTGACCGACGCCGACAGCCGACTGGACTTCCTCGACCTGCACGAGCCGAACTCCGCGCTCCGCACCGTCTTTTCCTGGACGTATCTCGCGCTTCCTGCCGAGCTGCGCGATTTCTTCGTCCTGGTCGGCTCGGCCCCGGGCCCTGACATCGACGCCTCAGGAGCTGCCGCGCTCGCCAGCCTAGAGGACACCCGAGCCGGGTTGGCCCTGCTACGTCGGTTACGCCATTTCCACCTGCTACAGGAGAATACGCACAACGGCTTCCAGATGCACGAACTCCTCCGTGACTACGCCCTCTCCCTCTGCCGCGGGGATCGACGTCTCCAGGACGTCCACGACCGTGCCTGCGAAAAGCTCATCGAGCACTACGCCGATCTGGCCGCCGCCACGGACCCCGATACCCGTCTCGCTAGCCAGGACTCGCCGCGCTTCCTCGCCGCCGTGCGATACGCCGAGGAACACGGCATGGGGAGCAAGGCCAGGACTATCGTGGACTCTCTCATCGAGAACATGTGGTACCACGGGCGATGGAACGACTGCACGACGATGTTGCGCTCGATCACGGACGACCCATCGAAGCCGGAAGATCCGGAGATCCGGTCCTACTTTCTCCGCCAGCTGGCCATCACCCTGCGCCGGCTGGGAGCACACGCCGAGAGCGTCGAGTACGGTCGGCAAGCCTTGGCCACGCTGGGGCCGGGACGATTGGCACGCGCGGAAGCCGACTGCCGCTACGTCCTGGCGGTCAGTCTTGCCTACGCGGAGGATCACGAGGCGGCCCTGGAGCAATACCACCTCGCCGCCGACGGATTCCGCAAAACTGGCGCCGAAAGCGGGCTTGCAGATGCCCTGAACGGCATCGGCTGGAGCCTGGCCATGCGGGGAGAACACCAGGAGGCCCTGATGTACTGCACGCGAGCCGCCGACCTACACGGCGAGCTGAACGCCCCCAACAGCCAGGCAGCCGATCTTGACAGCGTCGCTTGCATCTACCAGTTGCTCGGTGATCACAAGGCCGCGCTCGGCTATTTCGAGCAATGCCTTCGCCTGTACAGGGAGATCGGCTACCGCGCCAACGAGATCCGTACGCTGGACAGCATGGGCGACAGCGCGCTGGCGTCAGGCGACCCGAACAGCGCCGTCGAGCACTGGCTCCTCGCCATCGCCGTTCTTGAGGACATCGGTCACGGGGACACCGACCAGGTCCGCGAGATACGTGCTAAGGAGGCGGCGGCATTGTTCCAGAAGTAGCCATTGCTGGACAAGTAGAGGCGATATACTGGCCCAGTAGGTTCAGGTGGCCGAATGCTCCGCGGCTTGCCGCGGAAACTCTCAGAACCGGGAGACGCTATGGCGAAGAAAAAGCGGCCCACGAATCCGAAGCGGCCGAAGCGATAGCACGAAGACGGGCGGGCAGGCTTCCTCGCCCGTCATTCTTTCTCCGACTCGTATTTCCTTAGCAGCTCACGCACTTCCATTGCCCGCCTGTCCCGTCTGCCCAATTTGGACTCTAAAATCCGGAGCATGTCGCCAAGCTCGCCGACCGCCTCGCCCTTGCGCCCCGCGGCGCGGAGCCACTCCGCGTAGAGCCGCCAGGCCCGCTCAGCCCCTTTCCCCACATCGCCCTGCTCCCGCTTCGCCTCCTCCATCACATACTTGATAAGACGGAATGCCGCGTCACGGTCGCCCGAGTCCCAGAGCTCGCGTGCACGTCCCAGCTGCGCGTCTCCCACCGACATGGCGACCCCCGCCACGGCGACCATCGCCGGCCGGAGACTGTCGTCCGGTCGCGCGAGCGGAGCGAACGGCGTTCTGAACGGCAGCGTGACGTCGAACTCCACGTGATGACCGATACCCGGAGAACCGGTCACGGGGACATGCCTCCTCATCAGGGCCGATACCTCGCGAGCGCCGACGAGGCGCTCCGCCGGGTCCTTGGCCAGCAACCGATCGACCACTTCACCCAGGTCTCGCGGAACCGCCGGCCTCCGTTCGCACAAGGGCTGCGGGTCCTTGTACAGATGCGCGGCGTCGAGGTCCGTAGCTGTGGCCGCATGAAACACAGGTCCCCCCAGCAGCTCGTATACGACGATTCCCAGCGCGTAAAGATCGGCCGCCGCGCCTCCCGGGCTGGCTCCCTTCAGAACCTCTGGCGCCACGTATCCACTCGTTCCCGGGCTGGAGTACCTGCTCCTTGTGATCCTCGACTTCTCGGAGTCGACGATGAACGCCACGCCGAAGTCGATGATCTTGATCATTCCCGAGGGACTGACCATGAGGTTCGCCGGTTTGAGATCGCGGTGCACGACGTTCGCGTCATGCGCCACTGCGAGCGCCGAACACAGCTGCACAGCCAGACATGCTGCTTCCTCCGGTTCAAGGAAGCCGCCCCGCTCCTCCTGCAGTTCCTCGACGGTCTTGCCCTCGATGTACTGCATCGCAAGGTAGGGCATTTCCCCTCCCGAGGAGCCGCTCCAGACGCCCCGGTGGTGAACGGCCGGAATCGCCGGGTGATCGAGCGCAGCCGTCGCCAGGCCCTCCCGTTCGAATCGTCGGCGCAGGTCGTGGTAGTCCTCCGTTGAGATCACATCAGTCTCACCAATGACGGACTTCTCGATCATGAATTTGATCGCGACCTTCCGCTCGAAGTCCTCATCCCACGCGAGCCAGACGTCGCCCATCCCTCCGCGCCCCAGCCTGCGCTTGAGTTCGAAACGATCCTGGATTCTGTCCCCGACGTCCACCACACCTCCTGCGCGGCTGCCCAAGCAGCAGAAAAGCCTGTGACCGGTAACTTAATCGGCTCTTATGTACAGCAAAAGCTATGCTAACCTGTCGCCCCCGGAGGTCAGATGAGCCCGTCGAACCACGAGCACGACAATGCCGTCATCCGTGTCTACAGCAGCTCGGCCACGACTTCTCAGAAGAGTTGTCCGACCTACCTGGCGGCCAAAACCGACTACTCGGTGAAGCGGGTGGCAAGAAAAAAATTTTCGCGTCTCGCCAGTATGGCTTTCTCACCCTTCAATGCCGTTCTCGAACTCGTCGAAAACCACCAGGTATCGCTGGACGAAGCCTTCTCGCGCCTTCCCCTCCGCGGCGACGCGGCCCGTGACATCGCTGGCGAACTGATCCCCCCGCTACACGAGGGGCTGCTGACGTGGACACATAACGCGGTGCGCAACTACCTTCGCGCGTTCGAGGAGGACCATCACCTCCAGACCGCGACCGGCCTCTGGCCGGCCGGGCCCTGGGTACGGCAGTATCCATCCAGCGACGCCGTCGTCAACTCCCGTACCTGGGAGCTCTGCACGTGGGGACGCGGCTACGTCTATCGCCACGGAGGCGACACCATTCGCGAGCTCCGCGTCCCGGCCATGGGCAGGGCGGGCGCCAAGCGACGCGCCGACGCGGAGTTGGCCACCGCCGCCCATGTGCTGGCGACTGGATCGTGCGTCGACCGGGATGTCGTGGACAGGGAACCCGGCCCGTACCATGGTGGCAAGCCGTTTCCGCTCCTTCCCCTTACTTCTTCGTCCTCTGCTGCCGCGCTCCCGAGCCGGGTCCGCCTCGTGGAGATCGGATGCATAGACGGGCTAGCGCGGGTGCTCTACGACGATACGGCCGAAGCCGCCGAAGCCTTCTTCGTCTCGGAGGCCGCCGAAACGCTGAGTGCACTCCGCCGTCCGAGCACGGAGATCGCGGGACGAGACTGCCTTGACTGCAAAATCCGGTCGGAGTGTCGTCGGCTGCACAGCGCTCCTGGGTTCTTGGACATCCGTGACTCGTCTCGCCCAAGACGGATCTGGTCGGTAACGACCGGGAGATACTTCAGCGACTGTCCCGCCAAGGCACATTTCCGCGCACTGGGTCTCCCACCCGATGAGGAGTCCGAGAAGACTGCGTTCGTACGCCGGGGCGATGCCGTCCACGCGTGGCTGAAGCTGCTCCATGGCAGGAAACCCAGAAGGCCATGCGCTCCAGGCGACCTCCCAGAGAACCCTGATGTCTGGTCAGCGGGCGAGTGGACGTTGGAAGGAGAGCACGCGCGGCATGGAGCTGCGATGCTCGCGGCACACCTGGAGGTGTGCCCCTTTCTGGACACGGCACCCGACAGCGCTGCGTACCCCGAGCAGACGGTAACCGCCGATGACCGGCACGCGGATGTTCTCATCGTGGCGGACGCAGACCTCCTCTACCGGCGCGACGGTTCGTGGGTGTATCGCGAGCTGAAAACCACGGTAGGCGATTTCGTGGCCGATGGTGCCGACCTACTGACCTGGTACCCGCAGCTCGCGCTGGCTGTACTCCTGTTCAAGGCCGGGGCGATTCCCGCGGGCCCGGGCTCCGCCGTCGAGCTGGAACTACTCACACCGCTTGGACCCGATATCCGGGTGGTCGACCCCAACTCGACATCGGTTCAGGAACGGGCCAAAGATATAATTCACGGCCTCACTCGGAGCTGGCATTCGGACGAGGAATATCTCCCGACGCCCAGTGAGAAGGCCTGCAGCCGTTGCTCCTACCAGCGATGGTGCCCGGTCTCGCCGAGGCACAGACCGGACCGGAGCGCTCCATGACGGACCTCCCATACCCCTCGTCCGCGCTCACCGCCTTCGACCATGCCATAGGCGAGGCCTACAACGAGGCCGAGTCTCGGCGCATCATCGGCATGGTGGCCGCGACGGTGGCGCAGCTGGCGGACTGGCCGAAGGAGAAGGCTTTCAGCGTTCCTTATCCGCCGTTGGCCCAGTACGTGCTCGACCGTATCGCGCTCATCGGCGTGCTGAGGCATCCAGGTGGATATCACCTGACGCCCTACCGCGACCGCCTGAGCTGCCCCCGAACACTGGCCGATCTCATGGCCCTCTGCTGGAGCAGCCCCATAGACGCATGGCCGTTCCTCAACCTCCCCGACGACGAAGATTTGACCGGGCTACTCGTCGAGCTCGATCCGATCCGGCCGTCGGAGCTCTGCCTCAGGCTCTCCCTGGAGTTCGCTCACCCGGACGCAGCCGACAGAAGCCTAGAACGGCTCGCCCTGCTGGACGCTCGTGCACTCTACGAAGAGGCTGGCCACCCTGGTGGCTTCCCGAAGTTGCGCGAGTGGCTGATCGCCCATCCCGTCCTGTCCAGCCAGGAGATCGCGTTCCTGAAGCTAGAGCGAATCGGCGGCTTCCAGGTGACCGACGAGCTGATCGACATTCTCTACCTCCGTGTTCACGAGCGGTACTTCAGCTCCGCAGACGAGATAGCTGTCTGTGGCCACTGCGGCCTGGTCCTGGTGCCCATCAATGGCGGCTCCGGAGAGCGCTGGCAGTGCGAGACCACGAAGTGCCGTGGCCGACGCAACGTACTGATCGGCGACGTGCGTCACGTTGCCGAGAACCTCCACCACGCCGCCCGGCCGATCCGCGAGTTCGTCATCGCAGGCCCCCGGCTCCGTGCCCCGGAAGGCTCCAACCGCCAAGCCTCAAGTCCGCTCAGGGACGTCGAATGTTGAAAGACTCGCATGCGTAACCTTCGCGACCACCTCCGTGAGGCGTTGTCGGCCATACCTGCTGCGGAAGCCGCCGAATACGACGACCTCAGCAAGAGGCTCGACTACACCGTCGAGCTCGGGCTCCGTGTCATCGAACTGGTCAGCCCGCAACTCGCTCCCATCGACGGATGGCCCTTGTTCGGCGGGTATCCCTTCTCCCGCGCCCGAGGTCTTGTCGCGAGCCGCCCGGACGACAGGCTTCGCCAAATCCTGCGCGCGGCCCGATACCACTTGGAGTCCATGCACCGGCGGGAGGTCTGGCGTTCCGCCCTGCTGCGGTACCGGCACCTGCCCGAGCGGCACCGCGCGTACGATTTCGCAGAAAGTCTGGCCTGGCCGGCGGTTCAGAGACAACCATCGCTCGCAGCGCATCGCCTGAAGGTGTACGACGCCCTTCTGAGTTCTGCGCCACCCTTCAGCACGAGCAGGATCATTATCGCGGAACCGGGTCCGCATCTCTTCCATGGGCGCACCATTGGCGCTCAGCACATCGATATCCCTGAAAACCTTCCACCTCCGGTGAACTCCCGTCTCGCATTGGAGGCCCAGCACCCCCGAGAGCCCTTCAACCAACCCGTGGAATCGCTGCGGCAGACCGCCAAGAAGATGGCGAACCTCGACCAGCCGAATCAGGGCCAGTCCAAGGCGCTCACCGACTGGGAATCACGGTATCTCGGGATGGAGCTCTCCACGTTGGACGAGGTAAGCGGGCGCTTTGCCAAAGCGGATCGCCTGATCGTCAACGGCCTGCTCAACCTCATCGGGATTCCAGGAGTGGGCAAGAGCACGCTGCGCGACATCCTCGCCACACACGCCGTGGCCGAATTGGGACAGCGCGTCGTCCTCGTCGTCGGCGACGTCGCCGAGGCGCTCCGTGTGGCACAGGGATTCAACAAATTGCGTGAGGCCGCCGACCGAAAAATCAAGGAAGGCGACAAGGCGTACACCGGCTGGGACAGACTGCACGCGATCCCTCTCATTGGAACATCTACCCGCGACCAGCACACCAGACGGCTGCACCGGCGGCTCCGGCAGGTCTCTCCGCTGCCCCTCCTGCATCAGGATGCCGCGTTCGCCTACCTGAGCACCGCCTGCCCGCTCAGCGCGTTGCGGGGCGCGGAGGCGGACGGGCCGCTGCCGTATCTGGAGGCTCCATGCCAGAGGCTGATCCCGCTGGACCAAGCCTCCCTGGCGGGCGAAGTCGCCGCCGATCTCGGTGAGGAAAAGCGGAAGTCCCGGCGAGGATGTCCGATCTGGAGTCACTGTCCGAGGCATGATGCCGCACGAGGGCTCCGTGAGGCGACCATCTGGGT
The DNA here is from genome assembly GCF_053603495.1 of Nonomuraea sp. NPDC004186. Taxonomy (NCBI): domain Bacteria; kingdom Bacillati; phylum Actinomycetota; class Actinomycetes; order Streptosporangiales; family Streptosporangiaceae; genus Nonomuraea; species Nonomuraea sp. NPDC004186. Next base: position 27,923 of record NZ_JBSGFQ010000122.1, read on the forward strand.
CGCTACTCCGGAGGCACTCACGGTCTCGTCAGTGCCCGTTCAGCAGAACCCTGAACGGATCCGCTACCTGGAGCTGGCCTGCAGGACCGCGGATCTGCTGATCGTCGATGAAGCCGACCAGGTCCAGATCAGATTGGATCACCTGTTTGCCCCGACCGCGACGTTGTACAAGCGGGGCGACGATTCCTGGCTGGACGAGATCAACCGGCACAATGTCGCCGAGTTGGCACGCGAAGGCCGCATACAACTCTCCAACGAGATGGTCCAGCAATGGACCGCCGCGCTGGACACTGTATCGACCGCGGCCAATCGCATCTACGCCATGATCGTGAGTGACGACGAACTTCGCGAGTGGCTGGGGTCGGATCTCTTCACCGTCTGGTCGCTCCAGCTTGAGCTCGTGGGCCAGTGGCCCGCGACCCGGCTGCCCGACCGGATTCCGTCAGCAGCCGAGTGGGCGAACCCTAAGCACGAGACGAGGCAGGAGGCGAGCGCGAAGCTGCTGGCCTACCTGAGCCAGGACCCTGGCGTCGCTCAGGAGTCCCGCGACAAGCGACGCGAAGCAATCCTGAAGGTACTCGATGGCTTCCGTGATGATCCCGTTGGGGACAATGACGAGGCCGAACTCTCCGACGACGCGCCGGCCAGGGAAACGCTCCAGCTCGCGGAGCTCGCTCGACGTCTGATCACCAGCAGGCCGGGCAGCCCGAGAGTGGCCGAGGAGCTTAAAACCCTTCTGGCCCAACTCGCAGGCTTGCGTGACCCTTATGAGCTCTCCGGTATGGATCTGAACGCTGAGGTGAGGGAAAACGTCAAGGAGGAGCTCCGTCGGGAACGCCGCAGGTTCGAGTTCACGCTACTCGTGGCGATCCTGCATGACCGGCTGAACCTACTGACGACGCTCTGGCCGAGAGTGGAGATCGCGCTCAATCTCGATCCCTCCGCCAACGCGCTCTACCACAGCTCCCCGACCGACTACGCTCCGGTGATCCCCGAGTCCCCTATGGGCAACATCCTGGCGTTCCAGTTCGTCCCCGACGCCAGGGACGTCTACGCCAAGACGGGCGAGCTGAGGTTCATCCGGTGTACGGGGGTGGGCCGCGAACTTCTGTCCGTCCTTCCTACTCTGCACGACGTGGACGGCAGCCATGGGCCCAACGTAGTGCTGATGTCCGGAACGAGCTGGGCAGGCGCATCCACCCGCTATCACCTCTCCGAGCCGGTGAAAGCGGTGCTGCATGCCAAGGCACGCGTAGAGGAGCCGGGGAAGCTCTCCATCCCGAAGATCTCCATGTTCACGTCCTTCGTCTATGACGCCGTCGAGAACGCCTCACCACGGGACCCCATGAGACCTCTGCAGCTCTCCGGCACGTCGTTCAATCGGAACGACGTGTTGTGGAAGATGCTTCGCGGCCTCGCCGATCCAGATCCGGCGGACCAAGGGGGGCGTTCCAGGTTCACGCAAGAACTTGGAAAGCTACCGCCCAGCCGTCAGCATCTACTCGTACTCACCGGCAGCTACAAAGACGCCAAAGAAGCGGGCCGGGCTCTCCAAAGCTGCCGAGAGTGGAGGGATAGAATCTGCGTCCTCATTTCAGATGACGAAGAAGCCTCCGACGTCTTGTGCCACGACCAGGACAGCAGCCGAGACGCTCCCACGCTCCGTCGCGGCGACCTCGCCACCTTCGGCGCGACCAAGTACACCATCCTTGTCGCACCGCTCCAGTCGGTCGAACGCGGACACAACATTCTAAATGATCAGGAGAAGGCGCTCTTCGGATCGGTTTACTTCCTGGCCCGTCCCCTCCCTACGCCTAGCGACGTCAGCGTGCTCATCCACGCGCTCAACGACCTGACCGTCCGCCGTACCCGTCCCGGCAGCACCTTCGACCAAGTCGTCCAGAGCGCAATGTCGCTGGACGCCGCCGGCCTGGAATGGCGGAAGCAGGCGCGCAGGGAGCTGCACTGGCTTGCCAACCGGGAGCTGATGTGGAAGCGACTGAGCGACGCCGACCGCGAGTACCTCACGTGGGACCTGCTCGTAGTGATGTGGCAGGTGATCGGCCGGTTGACCCGGGGCGGCGTGGGTGCTCGTGTCCACTTCGTGGACGCGGCCTTCGCTCCGCAGCGCGCCGCCGGACTTCGCAGGGATAACCCGCGCTCCAGTCTTCTGGTAAGCATGCGGGACGTCCTAGCCCCGTACTTCGGGGACGCGCCGGAGTGGCAACGCCGTCCCGCTCCTCCGCACCGGCTTCCCGCCACCGAAGCGAACATCTATCTCGCGGACGCCCTCTACCGGCCGCTCTACGACGGACTGAAAAAGCTTCTGCTGCGGTCTCCTGAGGCTGTCCCCCTCCATGGCGACGAGAGGAGGTGGCGATGACGTACGAATCGATCACCCTGACCGCCTACCAGCCCTCAGAGAACTCACTACTCAAGCCCTTCCAGGTCCTGCATGTCCCGAAAGAGCTACGGGGGGCGTTCGCGGAGGCCCACCGGTCAGGGCTCGCCGACACTCCTGAAGATCAGGTCAAGACCTTTCCCATAAGGTCGCTCAATGCGCTCCTTCCTCTGGCCGCACCGGATGTGATCTCGGTGGGCCGGCGGGTCTCCATGGAAGACGATGTCCCTTGGCTCTACGCGCATCACCCCGTGGACGACCGGATCGTCCGAGGGCTGCTGGGAGTCTGGCTCCTGGGCATGCGCGGGGAGGAGGACCTCCGTGAACACGCCTACGGCCTACTCATGAGGACCGCTCTGCCATGGCGGACCAAGTTCACCGATCTGGCCGGGCGCACTTTGAGTGATGGGGAGACCGCCCAGCCCGAGCCACCCTTGTATCACCTGCTTCCCGACTACCTGGCCCGCCTCATCCGGCGACGTGGCGAGTTCAGGGGAGCAGGCGGACGTCCCTGGTCATTTCTCGAGACCCCGACCATCGACCGGCGAGCGGAACTCGTTTCCTGGCCCCCGCGTGGCGATCTGTCGGAAACTCCAGGGGCGCTGTTCTCCTACGTCATTACCATCACGGTGCAGACCGTGCCGTTCACCTCACAGTTCCGGCTACACGTGCGAACGGGCGTCCGGCGCTGGGTGACCGAAGTGAACGCCCAGGGAACTGTCTACACAGCAGGCCGGTCGGCGTCCGTGCATGTGATCACCGACACGCAGTGGCCCGGAGTATCGGGAGACAGCACCCGGATCGCGATCCACCGGCTTCGCTACGACTCCAGGAGAGCCGAGCACACGTGGCGGGCCATCGACAGGCCCGACCTGCTCCCAGCAGCCAGCTTGGTGCGCTCCGCGGTGGACGCAGCGGATCTCGGCAGGAACCCCAGGAAATACCTGGACGGACTCGCGGGAATCAGGGCAGGTATTCCGCACCATACAACCATGGGAACCCACGGCGTGGGCGCCGGGCTCATGTCCGCGGACAGAGTGCCGCTCATGGCGTGGATCGATGAGGCAATCTCCCCTGAGTTCACCCGTACGCCCGCTTGCCGTCGCGCTCCTTGGCCCACCAAGCCATCCAACGCCCCGAAGAAGATCCTCGCGCCCAGGAAGGCAGCCGAGGCCGATCGCGTGCGGATCCTGGAGCACAAGAAGGCAGAGCAGGCGGCCAGGGAGTCCGTCGAACGACGTCGACTGCTCCGGGATGCACTCGGGGGTGCGCCACTGGTCGCCCGCGTCCATTGGCAGGAAGAAGCGACTCGCGACGCCCTGATCACGTCTCTAAGCAGCTTGCTCGACCTACCCACTCCAGACAGCGCGGACGAGACCCACACTTGGCGAACACCTGAGCTCGACGTGATCCTGCAAGTACGGTCCACCGGGGACATCGGCGCCGCGCTGGAGGTCAGCGCCACCAAGACACCCAGCAATAAACAGTTGGGCGAGGCTATCGCCAAGCGGCGGAGCGAGATCGCGGACGCCATAAACGACGAGAAGGGACCCAGGCCGCTAGTCGCGCTGGTAGAGATCGAGAAGGACTTCAAGATCAAGCGTTCTGACTCGAAGTTCGCCGTCCGGCTGGGCTATGCCGATGCCGAAGTGATTACGCAGTTTCTCCAAACCGCCGTAGACAAGGCTCTGATAAAGAACCGTCCCCACCGCGCGAAGATGGCGTGGATCGACGCGTTTCGACAGCTCGGAGCCTCACGCGTTCCGCGGCACACTTTCGTGGACACATTCCCAGGGGATCTGCAGTACGTCGCCGTATGGATGGCGAAACGCAGGAAGGACGGCCCCACCCGCCAGGCCATCCGGCAGCTGCTCGCCATCAGGGTGCGTCCGGCGGATGGCGTACGCGGAGTGTCGGGTTGGATCGCGGACGAACGCCGCTGGGCACCCTATCCCGAGTATCTGCTATGGCTGGCCAAAGGCGTCGACTCCCACGCCTCTGCAGACGAGATCGCGGCCGACGACGAAGCTGCCGAAGACGGTACCCAGAGCTCCTTCTCTCAGTGGGACAAAGAGCAGAAGAACTTGCGGAGGAGGACGGCAGCCTTTCTCCGGCCGCTACTGGCGCAGCTGCGCGATCGGCCGACGCTCTTCATGGTGCATGCGCAGAACCTCCGTGGGGGTTGGCCATGGCTGAACAACGGCATGGTCATGCGGGATCACATCTGGGTCGACGACGGTGACCCCGTACCCGTCGCCCTTTGGGGGAACCGGCTGCGTCTCCTGCGCGTGAGGGACAGCAGCCGCGACGAAACTCCTCAGTGGTACGCCACGGACGGCAACCACGGGATCCCAGCCGGCCTCTGGCCCCTCACCGAGGCACAGGGCGAACGGGTCTTCTACAGCTCCACAGATAGACCCGGCACCGCGAAGAAGGCATCCATCAAGGCACGGAAGGAGGGTGTGCGGACTGACCGGACGGGCAAGGAAGTCCGGGATACCGACAAGAACGCCTTCAACCCCAATCTGCTGGAGATCGCGGTCCTCGCCTACCAACGCGGAGAAGAGCCCGGCGAGTGGGCCGCCTGTGTCCACCAGTTGCGCCACGCACCCGACATCGACGCACCCCTGGCCCTTCCCTTCCCTCTTCACCTAGCGAAGAAGGCCGTGGAGTATGTGCTTCCCAACCCCAAGGACGATGCGTGACCGCAGCGCAGACCGAGGAGGAGATCCCAAGGGACGTTTGCTGTCGGCGTCGCGGTGCCCGTAGGACTTCGCGTGACGACGGTTAGGGGGCACGCCTGGGTTCGTCCTCGAGCTTCACGCCCCCGTCTTCGGTCGTGGACCAAGTACCAGCTGTCGCGCGGAGATGAAGGAAGGGCAAAATGAGAACGGTTTAGGAACCGCGCCCGCCCTGACGTTGCTCGTCGGATGCTCTTCAGCATGTAGTACGGCGCACCACTAGCCGTCATTCTCGGACATCTCAGAGATGGCACCAATGGCCGAAGCGGCACAACCGATCATAAAACGACAGAGCCTGGCATGAGGACTGTCGACTTTTAATCCGTAGGTTCCGGGTTCGAGCCCCGGGCGCCCTACCACCTCACACCCCATCCGACCTGCACTTTCTCGGTTCCCGACCGTCTCCTGCGAGGCGAAGATGGCCGAGTTCATGCTCGTCACATGCTCTTCGGCACGCATCCGGCACATCGGCGGACCGGCAGCGAGGGTGAAATGCGCCGTTTGCGCTGCCGGGTATCGGCCACCTTTGGTCGAACCGTAAAGCCAGACCCGCACGACCTCCAAGAGAAGTGCTGGATGGAAGCGTTGGCGGGCGGGACACGCCCGACTTGATCGGGGTCCCGGTAGCAATCGCGGAAAAAACAACGAACCCGTCTCTGACCTGCGTCGCAGCCAAGCAGTTGTGGGGGGTGGTCGGTCCAACTACGGTTGCGTCGTCGGCATCGTCGGCCTGTCGCACACCGGCCGGCGGGTGGCACACCTGCTGCGGTCCTTCGACCTCACCGTGCTCGCGAGCGACCCCTACGCCACCGAGGCGGACGCCCAGGCCCTCGGCACGACCCTCGTTCCGCTGCCCGACCTGCTGCGCCGCAGCGACATCGTGACCCTGCACGCGCCGTCGCTGCCCGAGACCCGGAACCTGCTGAACGCCGACCGCCTCGCGCTGCTTCCCGACCACGCCACGGTCATCAACACCGCCCGAGGCAGCCTGATCGACACCGGCGCGCTCACCGCCGAATGCGTGAGCGGGTGGCTCAGCGCGATCCTCGACGTCACCGACCCCGAACCGCTGCCGGTCGACTCACCGCTGTTCGGGCTGCCCAACGTGCAGCTCACGCCGCACATCGCCGGCGCCATGGGCACGGAGGTCCATCGCCTTGCCGAGGCCGCCCTCGACGAACTCGAGCGGTACGCCAAGGGGCTGCCTCCGGCGTACCCGATCCATATGCGCGACCTCGCCCGCATCGCATAACGCGCCCCGCAGCCGGACGAAGATCTCCGGTGGCAGAATCTCCAGGATGACAATCCCCGACACCGTCGGTCATATATGGCGCACCAGTGTCCTGTTGCAGAGCACTCGATGGACGGTACGGCACCTGGCCCGCCTGGCGGGGCCCGCCCTCATCGCGTCGTTACCGGCGGCCATCGTGGTGTACCTGGCGGCCATGCCGCTGGTCGGGGATGCGGGCGGCCTGGTCAACGGGCAGTTCGCGCTGCTGTCCGCGCTCCCTGGACCGTTGGTGGGCTGGACGGTCGCGATGGGGGTCGTCTCGATGCTCGCCACCCCGTGGTGCTGCCCGCGACTGTGCTGATGGCGGCGGGGCTGATGCTCGACCGCTCCGTGTCGCCGTCCGCCGCGCTGCGGACCGCGCTGCGGCGCGCGCCCGCCATGCTCGCGGCCGGTGCGATCATGCTGCTCGGGTGGGTGGCGATCGTGGCCGCTGGGCTCGGCGTGGCGTGGGCGACCGCTCAGTCCTGGCTGTCGATCTTCGTCATGGTGGGGCTCGCGGTGCTCGCGGCGCCGTTCCTGCTGGCCGTGCCGGCCGTGATCCTGGAAGGGCGTTCGGGATGGCGGGCGCTCGGCCGCGGCTACCGCCTGGCCGACGATCGGCTGGCGCACGCCGGGGTCGCGCTGCTCGTGGGCGTGCTGGGGGTGCCCGCGCTGACCTGGCAGGGGCTGGTCCGGCTCATGCCGCTGTTGCCCGACTCGATCGCGGCGGCCGTCACAGGTGTGGGGTACGGCCTGGTGGGCGTGCTGGCCACTGTCTTCCAGGCGGTCGTGCTGGCCAGGATGTTCTTGTCCCTGCCGTACGAGAGCGGGGGGAAGAGGGTGTCCGAGGAGGTCCTGCGCCTGCTCCCCGACGGACCGCCCGTTCCCGCCAGGCCCGTCCGGGTGG
>NZ_JBSGFQ010000123.1:0-34833 GCF_053603495.1 Nonomuraea sp. NPDC004186
GGCACCGCGCCTTCCCGGCGGAAGAACGCGACCGGCAGGTGCAGCGCGCGCGGGCCCCCCGCGCTCGCCTATTTCCTGATATTCCTGCTTTATCCGGCACTGTCGGCGCTCTACTACAGCTTCACGGACTGGAACCTGCGCTCCGACGCCGCCTGGGTGGGCCTGGCGAACTATGCCGACCTGCTCTTCGACGACGTGAAATTCCCGCACTTCTGGAAGTCGGTCGGCGTCACGCTGCAGTACACGCTCATCGCCGTCCCGCTGACCCTGGTCTCCGCGCTGGCGCAGGCGCTGCTGCTGAACGCGATCCGGCGCGGGGCGAACCTGTTCAGGCTGCTGCTGTTCCTGCCGGTCGTCACGGCCGAGGCGGCGGTCGGCGCGATCTGGCGCTGGCTCTACGACCCCCAGTACGGCCTGATCAACGCGGTGCTCGGCCTGTTCGGCATCCCGGGGCAGAACTGGCTCAACACCCCTGAGCTGGTCATCCCGGCGCTGGCGTTCATCGCGGCCTGGCAGTGCGGCATCTCGATGATCATCTATCTGGCCGGTCTGAAGGGCATCCCCGGCGCGATCACGGAGGCCGCGGTCATCGACGGGGCCGGCCCCTGGCAGCGGTTCTGGCGGGTGACCTTCCCGATGCTCCGGCCCACCACGTTCTACCTGCTGGTGACGGGGGTGATCGCGGCGCTGCAGGTGTTCGGCCTGGTGTACGTGATCTTCTCAGGCAACGGGCGCAGCGTCACCGGCGGCCCCGAGCAGTCGGGCCTGACGTACGTGCTCCACCTCTACCTGTTCGCCTTCCGCTACGACGCCATGGGGGCGGCCTGCGCGATGTCGTTCATCCTGCTCGTCTTCATCATGATCGTGACCGCGCTGCAGTTCAGGTTCGTCAAGCAGGAGGCGGCATGAGGAAGGCCCCCTTTTACGTGGCGCTGGTGCTGCTGGCGGCCGTGTCGGTGGTGCCGTTCCTGTGGATGCTGGCCACCTCGGTCAAGCACGGGCAGGACATCTACAGCAAGGTGCCCAACCTGCTGCCGCTCGACAAGAAGACCGGCGAGTGGGCGGCGACGCTGGACAACTACGACTACGTGCTGGACGTCGGCGGGCTCGGGAACGCGTTCGTCAACAGCGTGTGGGTGTGCGCGATCCTGGTGCCGGCCAAGCTGCTGGTGGACGCGCTGGCCGCGTACGCGTTCGCGCGGATCCCGTTCCCGGGCCGCGACCGGCTGTTCGTGATCATGCTGGGCGGCATGATGGTGCCCGCGATCACGCTGCTGGTGCCGCGCATCCACGTCACGCAGGCGCTCGGCATGTTCGACTCCGGATGGGGGCTCATCGTCCCGAACATCGCCTCCGTCCTGGACATCTTCCTGCTGCGGCAGTTCTTCCTGTCGATCCCGGCCGAGCTGGAGGAGGCCGCGCTCATCGACGGCGCGGGCCGCATGCAGATCTTCTGGCGGATCGTGCTGCCGCTGTCGAAGCCGGTGCTGGCGGTCGTGACCATCACCAGCTTCCTGTTCCACTGGAACGACCTGGTCTGGCCGCTGGTCGTCACCAACGACCCCGAGCTGTACACGCTGCCGCTGGCGTTGCAGCAGCTCGTCGCCAGCCCCGACGGCGGGCGGGCGTACTACATCATGGCCGGCGCCACGCTCGCCGTCCTGCCGGTGATCGCCGTGCTGATCGTCTTCCAGCGCCGCATCCTGCAGGGCATCGCGTTCACCGGTCTCAAAGCCTGAGGAGGAAGAGAGTGCTCATCGACGGCCGGGTGCTGGTCACCGCCGACTACCCCTACTACCGCGACGACCCGGCCGTCTGGGCCGACCGGCTGCGGGCCGTGCGGGACGAGCTCGGGATCGAGGTGGTCACCTGCTACCTGCCCTGGCGGCACCACCAGCCGGAGCCGGGCCTGGCCCCCGACTTCACCGGGGCCACCCACCCGGCCAGGGACGTCGTCGGCTTCCTCGCGCTCTGCGCCGAGCTGGGGCTGCGGGTGATCGCCAAGCCGGGCCCGTTCATCCATGCCGAGGTGGGCTACGGCGGGCTGCCCGACTGGGTCGACCCGGACGCCGACCCGTCGATCGAGCCGCTGCTCGACGCCGAGGGGAAGCCGTCCCTCTGGTCGGACGGCTCCGTCTCCCGGCCGCTGCCCGCGCCGCTCGGCGCCGCGTTCCTGACCAGGGCCACGCAGTGGCTGTCGGCCGTGGGCAAGGAGGTGCTGGCCGGCGCGGCTCCGGTGATCGCGCTGCAGATCGCGAACGAGGGCATCTACACCAGCGGGGCGCTGCCGCTGACCGCCTACGACTACAGCCCGTCGGGGCTGGCGTTCTACCGGGACCGGTTGCGGTCCTGGTACGGGACGCCGGAGGCGTACAACGCGGCGCACGCGACGGCGCACGCGGACTGGGCCGAGGTCGAGCCGCCGCCCAGGGCCGGCGGGCTGCTCGCGCGGGCCGACTGGGGCCGCTTCCACGCCGAATACCTGGCCGAGGTCTACCGCGTCTGGGCCCAGGCCGTCGGCTCCGGCCTGCCCGTCTTCGTGAACCTGAACCCGCCGACCGTCCCCGAGCTGGACGACTGGCTGGCCAGGGTCAGGCCGCGGCTGTGGGGCGGCATCTCGTACGGCTTCACCAACTGGATGGGCGTGGTGTCGGCCGACCGCGACGCCCAGGCCCGCTACGTGATCGCCGCCAAGCTCGCCCCCGGCCCGAACCTGGAGGAGAACTGGGGCTTCTCCCGCCTCTACGACCCCGCCTACATCGACGGCGCGACCAGCTTCCACCAGTCGCTGCTGGCCATGGCGGCGGGCGCGACCGGGTTCAACGTCTACACCGGGGTCTCCACCTCGGGCTGGGCGCCGGAGCTCGACGCGGCGCACGAAGGGCCGTACCCGGACTGCGCGCCGATCGACGCCGACGGCTCTCCCACCGGCAAGGCTCCGGTGGTGCGGGCGCTGGCGGACTTCTTCGCCGCGCACGGAGCGGAGTTCCTGGAGTGCGCGGGCACGGCGCGCGACGCGTTCGGCCTCTACCTGCCGTACGCCGGGATCGCGGCACTTTCGGGTGCCGATGGACCGGTTTGCGGACGGGCGCTGCGGGCCTTCCACGAGCGGATGCGCGAGCGCGGCCTGGACTACGCGCTGGTCGACCTGGAGGACACGACGGCCGGGGAGCTGGGCGCGTACCGGTCCGTGACCGTGCCCGGCGGCCCGTTCATGCACCGGAGCGTGCAGCGGCTGCTCGCCGACTACGCCGCCGCCGGCGGCCGGGTGCTGGTGGACGGGCCCGTCCCCGAACTGGACGAGAACCTCGCGCCGTGCGCCCTGCTCACGCCGTCCGCGCCGCCCCCGGACGTGGACGCGGACGAAGACGGCTCCCTCGTCCTGTACGGCACCGCCGACGCCTTCCTGCGCAGCCATCCGGACCGGGACGTCCACTACCTGATCGTGCTCGTCCAGGCCGGCAACCGGGGCCCGATCGGGGTCCGGACGCCGTACGGGACCGTCGAGATCGCCGCCGCGGACGGCGGCGCGGCCGTGCTGCGGCTGACCGGCGGCGGGCTGGGCGATCTGGTGGTGAAGGGCGTCAACGGCTACCTGTCGTCCGCGGTCGCGGCGCGCGTGTCCCTCAACGGCGAGAGCGTCGTCACGGCGGGCCCCGGCGACCTGATCATGATCGCCGGAGTCTGACCAATGCCCGGCATTTATTGACAGAACGGACAGGTATTTCGCCGCCTCGGCTGCCGCTCTGCTCCTTCACACGGGGACGACGTTCCCACCGGAAAGGAGAACGGAATGGCAACCGGAGAATTCCAGGTGATGAAAGTACCGGCCGAGCAACTCGCCGGCGTTCTCCACGGCCAGGTTGTCGATCCCGGCGCGCAACCCACGAACGTCGTGCACCGTAACGAGGGCTGGACCGTGGACGTGAGCTGGGAGGTCGCCGGCGAGCTCATCGACTGGCTGGCGGGCCGCTGGAACTTGGAGATCATCGCCGACCTGCTGGGCGGCGGTGAGACCAGGCACCCCTCACCCCCTGTCGAACTGACCTTCACGCCTGGCTCGGGCAGATACACCGCCTCCGTCCCGATGCGGGGTCAGCTCTCCCCCGGCACGTATGACCTGGTGGTCAACCTCACCACCACGACCGCCGCCGGCACCGCGGGGGCGCTCGGCGGGTTCGTGGTGATCAGCAAGATTGTGGTCAAGGAATGAGGGCCGCCGTCCCGGGCGGCCCGCCCGGGGCGGCCGTGGACGGAGCCGCCATGTCTCTGGTGCTCAACCCCGTGTGGTGGGATCAAGGCCGGCCTGGTCCCGTGGCGATGGGCGCGCTCATCGCCACCGACCGCCTGCTGTCCTACGTGACTAACGAGGAGACGGTCTTCACCCTGGCCCGCGCCGACATCCGGGCGAGCTGGCGGCCCCTGCGCGTCGACCTCACCTGCGCCGGCCACCGCTTCCGGCTGCGCTTCCTGCCGCCGGGGGCCTTGATGCGGCCGACCGGCGTCCTGCAAGCCCGCCGTAAGTCACGCGCCCTACGCTCCTGGCTGGCGGCCACGGGGGAAAGACCGGCCGCCTGACGTATCTGACGCCGCTGGAGACGCTCTTATCTCCTCGAGGCGAACTAACGGGAGACCCCATGTCCGACACTCCGATGACCGCGGACGACGTGCTGCGCATCGCCGCTTACAAGGACCGGAGCCCGGCACTCGAAGCGATGGTCATCGCCTACAGCTACCACCGCGTCGCCGGGGACCTCGCCCAGCACCTGGGCAAGGACGCGAACAACTGGTACTGCTACGCCACCTGGACCTCCAAGGCCGTCGGAGAGAGCCTCGACCTCAGCCCCGACTCCCCGTTCATCCTGGACTTCGGTCGCAAGATGCGGGTGCCCCACCGGTTCAGGAGGGTGTTCAGGGCCGTCCTGCTCACCCTGCTCGGGCCCAGCTACCAGCTCGGGCTCGCGCTCGCCAACCGGGCCATCTTCCTGGAGACCGCCAGCCTCGCGGTCAACCTGTGGAACGATTCGCCCGACCGTTTCCTCAGGGTCAGCCCGGAGTCGGATCTGACGCCGAGCCCGCCGGCGTTCCTGACGGACCTGCTGGCCGAGGCCGACCCCCGCTACCTGAAGGACGCCGCGCAGCTCCTGGTCGAGGCCAAGCAGACCGCCGACCCCGAGGCCCGCGCCGAGCTGATGTTCGGCGCCTGCGTGGCGCTGTCCGCCTACGAGCAGGCCCGCGCGCAGAAGGCCCTCGAGCTGGTGCTCTACCGGCCGGTGCGGTGGCTGACGCGGGTGTCGTGGCGGTCGCTGCGCTCGCTGGTGACCCGGCGCCGCTTCCCGAGGTTCCGCCTGTACGCCGCGCGGCACGAGGACCAGCCGTGGCTGACGCGCTGGCTGGAGGGGAAGTGGTCCTCGCTCTACACCCGCCACCTGTTCGCCGTGCAGACGCCGCTCAGCGACATCAAGGTGGGCCGGCCGCTGACCGCGCCGGAGGGCGTGGACATGGAGCAGGTCTGGGCGCCGATCCAGAACGAGAAGGTCCGCAAGCTGGCCGAGGAGTTCATCACGGCCGACCAGGAGGCGTCCACGGCCGGGGTGGCCGACTGGGTGTCCTACCGCGACCGCATGCGCTTCATCGTCAGCTACTTCCGCGTCTACCAGCACGTGGGCGCCCTCTACGACCTGCCCTTCGCCAAGGACGTCGCCGACGGCCTCGCCCGGGAGATGGAGCACGGGCTGGTGCCGCAGGCCGTCAACATGATGCTCGCCCGGGGCGGGCGCAAGGTCTACGAGTATCCGGCGGAGAGCGACCCGGACGCGTTCGAGATGGCGCACTTCGACTTCGAGCCGTTCCTGGAGGCGATCCAGCTCGACCCGTCGGCGAAGTGAGTCAGTCGAGGAAGTCCCTGGTGATCTCGCGGGCTTGCAGGAGCCCGCGGAGCTTCGCGAACGTGCGGGCTCGGGTGGGCCCGATGCTCCCGACCGGCCTGCCCAGTCTGCGCGCCACGTCCACGTAGTGCGGCTCGGAGGTTTCCGTGAGCGCTCTGAACAGGACCCGCTGCGCTGCCGGCAGCTCCTCGACGAGCTCGTCGAGCGTGCCGGCCAGCCAGATCCTGGCCAGCTCCCTGTCCACGTCGTCCGTGCTGCCCAGCGTGTCGAGGTCAGGGGTGCAGATCTCCTTCGTCCGCTTGGTGAGCTTCAGGCACTCGCGGAAGGCGATGGTGGCCAGCCAGCCCGCCATGCGCTGGCCGTCCTCCACGCTCCTGAGGTTCTGCCAGGCCAGCAGCCAGGTCGTCTGGAGCACGTCCTGGGCGTCCTCGTGGCTGAGCCTGAACCGGCGGACGCGGGCCTTGAGCATGGGGCTGAACTCTTCGATCAGCCGCTCCCACGCCATGGCGTCGCCGTCCTGGGCGGCCGAGACGAGGGTGGCGGTATCGGGTCTTTCGATGGTGTCCAGGTACATGTCGATCTCCCTGCCGGGCCGGGCACTCGGGGGGTCGCCATTACCGCCCGGCACCCCAACGGTGCGCCGAGTGATCGCCAGGGGCTGTCTCGCGCGTGACAGTCACGATGTGTTCCTCATCACAATCTGGACATCCAGGACCGTCGGCTGTTCGTGCGCGGGATGCGGCTTAAAGTTCTTGCATGAGCGGGTTCCCGAGCGATGTCCAGCCGGTGGCCTCCGTGCTGGCGGAGATCCCGCTGTTCCGCGTACTCGGAGAGAGCGGCATCGAGAGCACGGCGCGGGCCGGGATGGCGAGGCGCTACCGGGCCGGCCAGATCATCATCCACCAGGGGGATCCGGGAGAGTCCCTCTACGTGGTGCTGGACGGCCTGGTGAAGGTGGTGTTCACGACCGAGCACGGCGACGAGATCGTGCTCAACATGCTGAGCCGCGGCGACACCTTCGGCGAGCTGGCGCTGCTGGACAACTCACCGCGCTCGGCGTCGATCGTGACGGTCCGCCCCGCCTGGGTGTTCGCGCTGCCCAGGGCACGGCTCCTGGAGCTGATGCGGGAGCATCCGGGGCTGGCCGACGAGTTCCTGCGCATGCTCGGCCACATGGTGCGCAGGCTCACCGACCAGGCGGCCGACCTGGCCTTCCTCGACCTGGGCGGGCGGCTGGCCAAGCTGCTGCTGCAACTGGCCGACAAGCACGGCCACGACGACGGGGTGGTGGACCTGCCCGGGTTGACCCAGTCCGACCTCGCCGCGCTCATCGGCGCGTCGCGGCCGGCGGTCAACCGGGCGCTGCAGTCCCTCGTGGCGAGAAACCTCATCGCCGTCAAAGGCCGGGCGATCACGCTGCTGGACGTCGCCGCCCTGCGGAAACGGGGCGGCCTCTGACCGAAATCTGGAGTACGGGGTAGATGAACGATCACGAACGCTGGCCTGAAGAGAGATTCCGACAGCTGCGACAGCAGGCGGACCCGGACATCGACAAGGTCGTGGCCGAGTACCTGGACGCCCAGCCCGCGGGAAGCGGGCCCCTGGAGCTGGTGAAGGCGGTGATCCAGGAGCTGGCGGCGGCCAAGCGGGAGGCCAGGGCGCCGTCGGGCGAGCCGCCCGCCTCCGCGATCTTCGCGGCCATCGACTTCGCCGCGGAGCTGCCCGACTGGGGCGACGACCGCGAACTGCTGGCCAGGGGGCAGGCCGTCTTCGCCGACTACGGGCTCTACCAGTCGGCCGCGCTCTTCTGCAAGTGCCTGCCCATGGCGTACGTGGAGGTGTCCAGCGCCAAGGTGCTGGCCAACGTGTCCCG
This sequence comes from Nonomuraea sp. NPDC004186, assembly GCF_053603495.1. Classification (NCBI taxonomy): domain Bacteria; kingdom Bacillati; phylum Actinomycetota; class Actinomycetes; order Streptosporangiales; family Streptosporangiaceae; genus Nonomuraea; species Nonomuraea sp. NPDC004186. The sequence continues at coordinate 7,762 of NZ_JBSGFQ010000123.1, forward strand.
GCTGGCCACGCACAGCCTCACCCGCCGGGTGGCCGAGACCGGGCAGATGCTGGTCGACGTGATGGGCCTGAAGGCCACCAACAGCCTGGAGCCCGGCCGCCCCGGGCACACCACGGCGCTCGGCCTGCGGATCCTGCACTCCTTCGTCCGCGCCCTGGTCAACGAGCGTTTCGCTGACCACTGGGACACCGCGCGGTTCGGCCCCCCGGTCAACCAGGAGCTCCTGCTGGCCACCATCTTCGACTTCTCTGTGGTGACATGGGAGGCTCTGGAGAGTATGGGCGTGACGCTCTCCGCGGAGCAGCGTGCGGCCCACCTCTACACGTGGAGCGTGTTCGGCCATCTCATGGGCGTGGAGGCCTGCCGTGACCGGCCTCTCACGCTCGAGGACGTCGAGCCGGTCAGCGAGCGCCTGGGCCGCCTGTACGAGTCCAGCGACGAGGGCCGCCGGCTGATGGCCAGGCTGCTGGAGGAGATGGAGGAGTTCATGCACCTGGGGTGGCGCAAGCTGCCGCGCAGCCTGGTGCACTGGGTCTTCCGCGACGCCAAGTACGGCGCCGACCGGGTGCCCGAGCTGCTGGGCGTGCCCAAGCCCGCCTGGTGGTTCACCGCGCTGTTCGCGGCCGGCCGGGCGGCGAACCGGCACGCGGCGCTGGCCGGGCCGGTGGACGGCGTCGTCCGCTGGCTGGTGCGCAGGCTCGGGCGGCAGATCGTGGTCGCCCTGATCGACCGCCACTCCGACGGGCAGGCGGCCTTCCGGATCCCCGGGGACCTGGCCGGCGCCTGGCGGATCAAGCAGTCGCGCTCCGCCGTGAAGACGCGCGAGCTCCGCCGCACGGTCCGCCGGAAGGTACGCGCGCCCGCGCGGAGGCTGAAGGAGCGGCCCACATGACCGCTCCCCACCCGCCCGGCACGCTGACCACGGCGACCATCCTGTTCACCGACGTGGTCAGCTCCACCGCCATGCGCATCAGGCTGGGCGAGGAACGCGCCAACGTGGTCTTCCGCCGCCTCTACCAGCTGCTGCGCTCGGTGGTGACGGCCAGCGGCTCGACGTTCACCAAGAGCCTGGGCGACGGGCTGATGGCCGTCTTCGACTCGGCCACGGCCGGGCTCGACGCGGTCATCGCGGTGCAGCAGGCGGTGGCCGACGAGAACGAGCGCGCCCCGGACAAGATCTCCATCAGGGCCGCGCTCGCCGCCGGCGACGTGTGCTGGGGCCACGACGACGTCAGCGGGCTGCCGACCGTCGAGGCGGCCCGGCTGGTCGCCATCGCGGAGGGCGGCCAGGTGCTCTGCACCGACCTGGTGCGGCGGCTGGCGCAGGGGCGCAGCCGGCACGAGTTCAAGGACCTGGGGCGGCTGCCGGGCAAGGGGCTGCGCGAGCCGCTGCACACGTACGAGCTGCACTGGCAGAGCGCCGACCATCACCAGGTCGCCGGGCTGGCCCCCTGGCTGGAGGACGGTCACGTGCTGCCGTTCGTCGGCCGGGACGAGCAGCTGCGGACGCTCGACGGGGAGCTGGCGGCGGCCGAGTTCGGCAGCGGGCTGGTGATCCTCCAGGGCGACTCGGGGGTCGGCAAGACCCGGCTGGCCTCGGAGGTGGCCCGGCGGGCGCTCAAGCGGCAGTTCACGGTGCTGGCCGGGCGGTGCACGGATCCGGCGCGGCGGGCGTACGAGCCGATCGCCGGGGCGGTGGAGCGGCTGGCCCGCACCTCGCCCGCGCTGCTGCTGCGCGCCGGGGTCGACCAGCAGTGCGGCCAGCTCGTCCGCCTGGCGCCCTCGCTGGCCGCTCCCCCGCTGTCGCTGGAGGTGCCGCCGGCCACCGAGCCCGTGTCCGAGCGCTACCAGCTGATGGCGGCGGCCCGCACGCTGATCGAGCGCCTGACCACCGTGCGGCCGGTGCTGCTGGTGATCGACGACCTGCAGTGGGCGACGCTGGAGTCGCTGCAGATGCTCAACGCCCTCATGTGGGACGCCGAGGCGCTGCCGCTGCTGGTCCTGGCCACCTCGCGGCCCCTGCCTGTCGGCTCGCCGGCCGAGTCGGCCCTGCCGGAGCTGCACAAGCTGACGGCCGACAGCCGCACGATCGAGGTGCCCTCCTTCGGGCTGGACGAGGTCTCCCACGCGCTGGCGGAGGTGCGCGGCGGCGGCGACTCCGAGCTGCTGCACCGGATCACCGGCGGCAACGCGTTCCTGGTCAGCGAGGTGGTCAGGGAGCTGGCCGCGGGCAAGGAGCTCGACGGGCTGACCGTGCCCGACTCGGTGACGCGGATGGTCATGGCCCGGCTCTCGCAGCTCCACCCGGACGCCAGAGACCTGGTCAACCTGCTGGCCGTCGGCGAGCGCATGGAGTCGGCCGAGCTGCGGGCGGGGCTGGGGCTCGACGAGGCCCGGTTCGTGGCCGCGGTGGAGGAGGCCATGGGCGCCGGCCTGGTGACCATGTCGGACGGCGGGTCCTGCCGGTTCTCCCACGAGCTGACCAGGACCGCCCTCTACGCCAAGCTGTCCGCGCCGCGGGCGGGGCTGCTGCACGGCAAGGTCGCCGACGCGCTGTGCCGGACCGACCCGCGCGCCATGGAGACCCGGCCGTACGTCGTGGCCACCCACCTGCTGGCCGCCGCCGGGCACGGCCGCGACCCGGTCCGGGTCAGCGCGGCGGCGGACGCGGCCGTGCACGCGGCGCAGTACGCGCTGGCCGGGCTGGCGCACCGCGAGGCGGTCACCTGGTACCAGCGGGTGCTCGACCTGCTGGCGGACTTCCCCGGCGCCACGCTGGAGCGGCGCGCGGAGCTGCTGGTCGAGTGCGGCCGGGCCATGTGGCTGGCCGGCGACCCCGACGCCAGGCAGACCCTCGTGCGGGCGGCCGACCTGGCCAGGCAGTGCGAGCGCTCCGACCTGATCGTGATCGCGGCGCTGGGCGGCGACCGGGGCTTCTCCACCATCTCGGCGGCGCCCGACCAGCAGCGCATCGCGCTGCTGACCGAGGCGCGCAGGCTGGTCGACTCCACCGACCTGAGCACCCGGGCGCTGCTGGCAGCCCAGCTCGCCTCCGAGCTCATCTGGGCGCCCGACGGCGAGCGGCGCTTCGCGCTGAGCGACGAGGCCGTGGCCCTGGCCCGCAAGTCGGGCGATCCGCGCACGCTCGCCAGCGTGCTGGGGCAGCGCAGCCTGACGATCATCCCCGCCGACCCGCTGCACCAGCGCCACCGCGACGGCGACGAGATGCTGGAGGCGGCCCGCCGCACGGGCGACGACCTGGCGCTGTTCCACGCGTACGTGCAGCGCACTCCCCCGGTGCTCGACGGCGGCGACGTGACCAGGGCCGCGATGCTGCTCGGCGAGGCGGACGAGCTGGCGCGCCGGCTGGCCCAGCCGCACCTCAACTGGCTGATCGGCTACTCCAGGGCCGGCCTGACGCTGATGCAGGGCGACCTGGCGCAGGCCGAGTCGGAGGCGCAGGCGGCCCTGCGGCTGGGCTCGGAGATCGGCCGCCGCCTGGAGGCCGTGGCCATCTACTCGTCGCAGATCGCCGAGATCCGGCGGCTGCAGGGGCGGCTGTGGGAGCTGCGCGACCGCTATCGCCGTGCCGCCCAGGCGCCGCGCGTCGACCCGGTGCACGCGATCCTGCGGTATCTGTGCGAGATGGCCGACGAGGAGGCCGCGCCCCTGCTCGACCGCATCCTGGCCGACGGCGGCGCCACGCCGCCCCGCAACATGGCCCACCGGCCCGCCCTGGACAACCTCGCCGTGGCCGCCTCCCGCCTGGGGCGGGCGGAGCTGGCCGAGCAGCTGTACGGCTCGCTGGCCGCCGACGGGCAGACGTTCGGCCACGGCGCGGTGGCCCACCACTGCGGGCACCACTACCTGGCGCACCTGTGCATCGCGACGGGCTCACCGCAGCGGGCGGCCGAGCACTTCGAGGCCGCGGCCGAGATGCACGAGCGGCGGGGGGTGCCGCTCATGCTGGCGGAGTCGCTGCTCGACTGGGCCGACCTGCTGGACGGTGGCGAGGTGAGCGGGCCGAAGCCGGCCGACCTGCGCAAGTGGTGCGCCTCGCTGCTGCCGGGCCGCGGCGCGATCCTGCTGGAGCGGCGGCTGTCCTGACCTGGCTTTACTTGGCCGAGGGGGTCAGCGCAGGTAGGAGGCGCCGTTGAGGTCGAGCACGGCGCCGCTGGCCCATTCGGCGGCCGGGGAGGCCAGGTAGAGGACGGCCGCCGCGATCTCCTCCGGCCGCGCCACCCGCCCGAACGGGCTCTGCGCCCGGATCGCGTCTCCCCCTGGCCCCGTGAGGTACTCGGTCGTCATGTCCGTCTCGACGAAGCCGGGCGCCACGGCCGCCACCGCGATCCCGCGCGGGGCGAGCGCCACGGCCAGCGACTGGCCCAGCGCGTTCAGCCCCGCCTTGCTCGCCCCGTAGGCGGGGCTGTCCGGCTCGCCGCGGAAGGCGCCGCGCGAGGACACGTTGATCACGCGGCCGCCGGCGGGCATGTGCTGGACGGCGCACCAGATGACGTTGGCCGTCCCCACCAGATTGATGTCGAGCGTGCGCCGCCAGGCGCTCTGCCACTCCTCGTACGACAGCTCCGTCAGGGGATGGTGGAAGTAGGTGGCGGCGTTGTTGACCAGCACGTCGATGCCGCCCAGGGCGTCGGCCGCCGCGTCCACCATGCCGCGCACCGCCTCGGGATCGGCCAGGTCGCCCCGCACGATCGTGTGTCCCGGGCCGGGCAGCTCCGCCAGCAGGTCCTGCGCCTCCTTCGCGGAGTCCCGGTGATGGATCGCGACCCGGTCGCCCTGCGCGGCGAAGGCCGCCGCGACCGCCCGCCCGATACCCCTCGACGCACCTGTGACAAGAACTCCACGCCCGCTCATGTCGCCGCACGCTAGCAGGTGCCCGCTCAGAGGCGGCGTTCGGGCTCGCGGGCCGGTGGCGCCCACAGGGGCGGGGCGGCGGCGGGGCCGGCGGGCAGGCTGACGGTGAAGGTGGCGCCGGCGCCCGGGCGGCCGTCCGCGGTGATGGTGCCGTGGTGGCCCTCCACCACCTCCCGTACGAGTGCCAGCCCCAGCCCGAAGCCGCCCCCCACGAACCGGGCGAAGAGGCGTTCGGTGTGCGCCGGGTCGAAGCCCACCCCGTCGTCGCGCACGGTCAGCCGGACCAGGTCGCGGTCCCGGGACAGGATCACCCAGATGTGGCCGCCCGTGCGCGTGTGGCCCAGGGCGTTGTCCAGCAGGGCCGAGACCACGCGGCGCAGCGCGGACTCCACGCCGCGCACCACGTGATCGCCCGGCCCCTCGCACCGGACCTCGATCGTCACTCCCTTGGCCGCCGCGCGGGCGCCCTCGGCCACGGCCAGCTCGGAGGCCAGCATCGCGAGGTCGACGGGCGCGAACGGGCGGCGCGACTGCTGGAACCTGGCCGACTGGAGCAGGTCCTCGACCACCTCGCCCAGCTGCCTGGTGCCGGTCACGAGCTGGTCCACCTCGTCGATGAGCAGGATCGGGTCCGTGCCGCCCCGCAGCCGGCGGGACAGGAGCTGGGCGCGGGTGTGCAGGCGGGTCAGCGGGCTGCGCAGCTCGTGGCTGACGTCGGCGGCGAAGCGGCGCTGGCGCGCCAGGGCCTCGCCGAGCGGCGCGATGGCGCGGCGGGAGATGACCTGGCCCACCAGCAGCGCGGCCAGCAGGCCGCCGATCTCCGCGCCGCCGAGCGTGCGCAGCAGCCGCTGGCGTTCGGCTTCCTGGTAGCGCAGGTCCAGCGCCGCCTGGAAGGTGTCGACGCCGCGCCGCTGGGTGCGGATGAGGTACGCGTGCCCGTCCACCCGGACCTCCTCGACCCTGGGCGGCAGCCCGGTGGCGACCTGGTCCATGGGCGCGCGTACCGGCAGCGCCTGCGGCGCGCCCGGGGAGCTCTCCACGGTGCCGTCGGGCCGCAGCAGGTAGAGCCAGACGCAGGGGGGAGGGTGGGCGATGGGGGCGCGCTGCACGGCGGCGGTCAGGTCGCGCCGGGCGGAGTCGGCCTGCTGGTGCAGCATGACGCAGTAGACCAGCACCCCGGCCAGGGCCAGGACCAGGGAGATCGCGCCGGCCACCTGCGCGGTGAGGCGCCGGCGGGCCCGCTTCAGCAACCGCCGCTCGAGCTCCGATCCCCGCCCCGGCGGGCTCATAACTCACCCAGGCGGTAGCCCACGCCCCGCACGGTGTACACGACCCCTGATCCCAGCTTGTTGCGCAGGTAGTAGACGTACGTGTCCACGATCGATTCCTTCTTGGCGCCGTCGAAGACCCGCTGCCGGAGCGACGTGCGGGTGTGCACCTGCCGCGGGCGCGCCGCCAGGGCGCTGAGCAGCCGGCACTCCTGCCCCGACAGCTCGATCTGCTCCCCGCTCGGCAGCCGGACGATGTGCGACTCGGAGTCCAGCCAGCCCGCGCCGAGCGGCAGCAGCGTGGCCTGGTCGAGGTTCCTGCGGTGCAGGGCCCGCACCCTGGCCAGCAGCTCGTCGATCTCGAACGGCTTGACCAGGTAGTCCTCCGCGCCCGCGTCCAGCCCGGCGACCCGGTCGGCGACCGAGCCGAAGGCGGTCAGCACCAGCACGGGGGTGGTGACCGCCTGCCGTCGCAGCCGCCGCATGAGGTCGATGCCGTCGAGCGACGGCAGGCCGCGATCGATGATCAGCACGTCGTACGAGCGGCTCAGCCCCAGATGCAGCCCGCGCTGCCCCTCCAGAGCCAGATCGACCGTGTATCCCTCCTCGGTGAACAGGTCGACGAGCATGCGCCCCAGTTCGCGGTCATCCTCGATGACCAGCAGCCGACGGGCTGTACCCGGTGTTCCAGCCACCAGACCACGGATACACCACGCCCAGGAGGATTACCAGGTCCACTCGGGCATTGGTTGATCGAGAACCAGGCGCACCACGGTTCACCTGCGCGATCACGATGGATTGGTCCTGACCAGCTCCGAAACTTCCGCAACCTTGGTCCGGGTCTCGAGGCGCTCGGGCAGCGCCAGCTTGTAGAGGGGCAGCGCGCCGGCCGTGGTGAGGATGGCCACGAGCACCAGCATCGCGAAGAGCTCCTGGTTGATCATGCCCTGGGCCAGGCCGATGTTGATGAAGATGAGGATCATCAGGCCGCGGGCGTTCATGAGCGCCCCCACCGCGTACGACTCCCGCCAGCCGAACCCCATCCCCCGCATCGCCAGCGCGCACCCGAAGTACTTGCCGGCGAACCCGGCGAGCAGGATCAGCCCGAACGCCAGCAGCATGGCGCCGCCCGCGATGCCCCCGAGGTGGGTGTTCAGCCCCGAGAAGGTGAAGAACGTGGGCAGCAGCAGAGTCGAGACGATCTCCATCATCCGGCCGTGCAGCGCCTCGCGGAACTTGGGGTCGCGGGGCATGGCCAGGCCGGCGAGGAAGCCGCCGAAGACCGAGTAGACGCCGATCCAGTCCGTCAGCCAGCCGGCCGTCAGCGGCACGAGGATGACGACGTACATTCCGGTGGCGCCGAGGCGGCCGGTGCGGGCCACGGTCGCGCCCAGGGGGCGCAGCAGGGGGGCGACCACCTTGAGCATCACGACGGCGAACAGCGCGGTCAGGCCGATGGTGGGCAGCGCGTCGCCGGCGCCGGTGCCGAGGTGCATGGCCGACAGGACGGCCAGGATGCACCAGGCCAGGGCGTCGTCGATGGAGGCGGCGATGAGGGTGAGCCGGCCGACCGGGGCATTCTCCAGGCCGCGCTCGTACAGGATCCTGGCCAGCATGGGGAACGCGGTCAGCGACAGCGCCCCGCCGACGAACAGGGCGAACTGGAAGGGGCTGACGTCCGGCAGCGAGAGCAGGTCGTACAGGAGGAGGCCCGCGCCGAAGCCGAGCAGCAGCGAGGGGACGATCCCCGAGACGGCCAGCGCGGACGCCTTGCGGACCTCGCCGGGCGTGCGCCCGCTGTGGTCGAGCCCCGCCCCGACCAGGAACATGTAGAGCGTCAGGCCGATGGTGCTCAGCACGTACAGGACCGGCCTGACGTCCTTCGGGAACAGGGCCGCCTGCGCGTCGGGGAAGAGCCAGCCGAAGAACGTCGGCCCCAGGAGCACTCCGGCGACCATCTCGCCGAGCACGCGCGGCTGCATCACCAGTTGCGCCAGCCGGCCGCAGATCGCCGCGACGATCAGGATCACGACGAGGGCGGGCAGGACCTTGAGTATGAGGGCGAGGTTCGGATCGGGAGACGTGACGTGGGCCAGTACGGTCATGTTCGGTTCTCCGCTGGTTGATCGAAGTGGATCTCGCAGAGCCGTTGCCGGCGGGCGTCCCAGACCATGTACGTGCCGAGGACGAGTTGCACGAGGCTGCGCCAGACGTCCTCCCAGCGGTCGCGGACCCGCATGAGGACGAGCGCGGCGCGGGGCGGGGACGCGTGCGGCGGGGTGAGCAGGCACGGCCCCCGGTTCGGCAGGGACCGGGTGTGGGCGGCCGAGGAGTGCAGGGCGTGGCGGTGCAGGATCTCCCGCGCCGCGACCCGCATCGCGATCGGCGCCAGCCGCCAGGCCGGGCAGGGCCGGTTGGCGGCGACGCCGAACGGGATGTGGTTGAGCTCCTTGACGGGCCGGTCGAAGCGGCCCGGGTCGAAGCGGTCCGGGTCGGCGAACCCGGCGCGGTGGAACTCGGGATAGTCGAAGCAGAGCACCGACCCGGCCGGGATCGCGGGGCGCTCGCCGAGCGGGATCTCGCCGGTGGTGATGCGGTGGGCGATGCCGAAGAGCGGGTAGAGCCGCAGCGTCTCGGAGATCACCTGGTCGAGGTAGCGGTCGTCCCCCGTGCGGGCCCGCTCCTGCACGTCCGGATGCTGCGCGAGGACCATGAGCAGGTGGGCCATGGCCTCCGACAGTTGGACGACGGCGGTGTTGAAGAAGGCGCCCTGGAGGTAGAACGCCTGCTCCTGGGGTGACAGGCCGGCGGGGAGCGGGATCCGCACGCGTGACAGGCGGCCGAGCAGGTAGCGGGTCAGGCGGTGGCGGCGTTCCATGTGCCGCAGGCCGGTGCACTTGAGCGAGGTGACCACGTCGTTCGCGTTGCCCACGATCAGGTCGCGGGCCTCGCGCGGGCACGGCTCGGCAAACACCAGCTCGTAGGAGAACTCGGCCCACAGCGGCATCGTCAGGTCGCGCAGCCGCACCGGCCCCCGCGCGTCCGCCAGCGTGCGGGCGGCGCAGCGGCGCGTGAGCTCCTCGGCCTCGTCGCGCGGCACGGCGAGCAGCCCGCGCGTCGCCTTGGCCACCGCGTCGTACCGCTCGCCCGCCTCCAGGTGCTCCTGGTGCATCTCGGGGCCGGGCGACAGCCAGTACCAGAACAGGTCCGACAGCGCGGCGCCCCTGCTGCGACCACCGGCGGCCGGGTGCGAGTAGACCTCCCTGAAGCGGTCGACGCCCACGAGGTCGCCGGGGACGGGGATGCCCTCGTCCCCGTTGATCCGGTTGAAGACGCGTACGCGCAGCGCCACGACCCTCGCCGGCAGCCACCACGGCAGGCTCGCCACAAACGCCAGGGCCAGGGCCAGGATGATCAGCCCAATGATCAGCATGGCCGCCGCACCATGCCCGGGTCGAGGTCGCCGATCGACGCGCAGCCGCACAGCGTGAGCGCGTGCTCGACCTCCGCGCGCAACCGGCCGAGCACGCGGGCCACTCCCCGCTCGCCGTCCGCGGCCAGCCCCCAGATCACCGGGCGGCCGACGGCGACCGCCGCGGCGCCGAGCGCCAGCGCCTTCAGCACGTCCGTGCCGCGCCGGATCCCGCCGTCCAGCAGCACGGGCACGGCCCCGCCGACGGCCGCGGCGATGTCCGGCAGCAGGTCGATCGAGGCGGGTACGGTGTCGAGCTGCCGCCCGCCGTGGTTCGAGACCATGATCGCCGAAACGCCGTGGTCGAGCGCGATCCGGGCGTCGCCTGGATGTGTGACGCCCTTGACCACGATCGGCAGCGCGGTCATCTCCCGGAGCCGGTCGAGGTGCTCCCACGACAGCTCGGGCGACATGAGGATCGGGCGAACCCGGTCGCCGTCGCGCAGGTTCTCGCAGCTCAGGTGTTCGGGCAGGTCGTGGAAGTCGTTGCGCAGGTCCCGCTCGCGCCGGCCGAGCACGGGCGAGTCCACGGTGACGACCAGCGCCCTGCAGCCGGCCGCCTCGGCGCGGCGCACGACGGTCTCGGTGAAGGCCAGGTCCGGCTGCACGTACAGCTGGAACCAGAGCTCGGCGCCGGGCGCGGCGGCCGCCACCTCCTCGATCGCGACGGTGGCGGCCATGCTGACGATCATGATCGTCTCGGCGGCGGCCGCCGCGCGGGCGGTGGCCCGCTCGCCCTCCGGGTCGGCGAGGCGGTGGAACGCGGTCGGCGCCACCAGCACGGGCATGGCGGCGCGGCTGCCGAGCAGGGTGAGGCCGGTCTGCAGCTTGGCCGCGCCGCGCAGCACCCTGGGCAGCAGCCCGATCCGGGCGAACGCGGCCTCGTTCGCGCGCACGGTGACCTCGTCATCGGCCCCGCCGGCGAAGTAGTCGTAGTGCGCGGGGTCGAGGCGGGCGCGGGCCTCGGCCTCGAACTCGCGCAGGCTCCACCGCTCCATCAGACCGGTACGGACGTCAGCCGCGCGGCGAAGAAGGCCCGGAGGGGCTCGACGTGGATCTCCTTGGAGGTCCACTCGTTCTCGAGGTTCTCGGTGATGTGGTGGGTGACCGGGGGCTGACCGGGCACGTGATGGCGGACGACGGGGTGGAGGTAGTGGCCCTCGTGCGCCCGGACCGAGTCGCTCTGGCGGATCCGGCCCACCTCGACGTCGAAGGGGTCGATCTTGTCATGATCGGGCCCGTAGTCCAGGGTGATCGCGAAGTGGCCGCGGTCGCCGATCGGCGGGCCCTGCAGGTCGTACGGCAGCTCCTCCAGGTAACGGGCGGTGTCCCCGTCGGGCACGATGACATCGGCCAGCAGCCCGAACTGCTGCCACAGCGCCGAGGTGCGGTTGACCCGTTCGATGACCGCCGCCGCGAGCGCCGCCGGGTCGGCGGGCAGCACCGTGGCGGGCCAGGGCACGCCGTGGTGGCGGGACTCCAGGACGCGGTGCAGCGCGCGCACGCCGTACCGGAAGCCGTGGATGAAGCCGCTGGTGCCGTGCTTGAAGTCGCGCGACTGGGTGATCGTGCCGGCGAAGTAGAGGTCCGGCACGTTGACGGACTCGTAGGCCGGGGTGAGCGACGGAAACCTGTCGTTGATCACCAGCTCGGGGCGGCAGTCGTCGCCGAAGATCGAGCCGTCGAAGCGGAAGCCGGTGCAGAGGATCACGCTGTCGTACGGGATGTCCTTGGTGACCTCGTCGACCCGGACGAAGGAGACCGTCACCAGGTACGTGCCGTCCGGCCTGCGCTCGACGCGCTTGACGTCGCCGTCGAGGATCGCATTCTGGGACTTGAGCTGGTAGGTGTCCAGCAGGCCGTTGTTGACCGCCCGCAGGTGGCCGACGTAATGGGTGCGCCAGGCCATGCGGACCGAGCGCGGCCCCGCCACGTGGATGACCGCGGCGGTCTCCATCAGATTGTCGGCCGTCTCGAAGGCCGAGTTGCCCTTGCCGATGACGAGCACGCGCTGGTTGACGTAGTCGGCCGGGTCGGTGGAGTGGGTGCCGTACAGGTCGGCCGTCTCGATGCCCGCGATGGGCGGGATGTTGGGCTTGGTGACGCCGGTCGCGACGATGACCCGCTTCGCCTCGTACGTGCGCCCGGTCTCGTCCGTCACCCGGAACACGGAGCCGGGCCGGTCCACGCGGACCACCCGGGAGTCGTAGGCGACGCGCAGGCCGCGCTTCTGGGCGAAGTCGGTCAGGTAGCGGACCATGTCGTCGGCGTGCGGGAAATACCGGTCGCTGTAACGGGTGAACAGCAGGTCGGGGTCGTCGGACAGCAGCGAGTTCCAGTCCATCCGGAGGTTGAGCTCGGGGTCGTCCCATCCGGTGTACTTCTTGTTGATCGAGATCAGCGTGCGATGGCGCGGGTGGGTGCGGAAGAACTGGCCCGGCGCGGGACCCGCCTCGAGGATCAGGTAGTCCCGCCCCTGCTCGTGCAGGAAATACCCCAGCTGCAAACCCGCGGGGCCCGCGCCGATCACCAGGTAGTCCAGGGTCTTGTCCGGCACTGAAGCCTCCGCCACAACGAGGTGATTGAACGGACAACCTCAGTGTTGGCGGGCAATTCTCAGAATTTGCTCAGAGAGGGCGCGTTTGTCGGGCTTGCCGCTGGTGGCGAGGGGGACAGCGGGGACGATCGTGATCGTCTGGGGAACGCTGTCCTCGCCGAGCCGCGCGCGTACCAGCGCCCTCAGCGCGCCCCGGTCCGGGGTCCGGCCCGCGGCCGGGACGACGAACGCGTGCACGGCCTCGCCCGTGTCCTCGTCCGGGGCGCCCACCACGTACGCCTCGTCCACGCCGGGGTGATCGGTCAGCGCGCGCTCGATCGGGCCGGCGTACACCACCATGGCGTTGACCATGATCACGTCGCGGGAGCGGCCGGCCAGGTGGAGGAAGCCGTCCCCGTCCACGTGGCCGAGGTCGCGGGTGCGCAGCCAGCCGTCCTTCAGGGTCTCGCGGGTCTCCTCCTCGTCGCCCCAGTAACCCCGCATCAGGTACGGGCTGCGTACGTGGATCTCGCCCGTCACGCCCGGGGGCAGCTCGCGGTCGTGCTCGTCGCGCACGCTGATCTCGACCCCGGGATGCGGGCGGCCGACGGGCTCCAGCACGCCGGCGGCGATGTGGTCGGGGGTGAGCATGGCGATGTTGCCCGCCTCGGTCTGGCCGTAGCCCTGGTAGACGACCGGGCCCAGCTTCTCGACGGCCTCGGCCAGCCGCCGCGCGCTGATGGGCGACCCCGAGACCATCAGCGCCCGCAAGCTGCTCACATCCACCTTGTCCAGAAATTTCAGCATCTGGAAGAGCCGGGGCACGGTGATGATCGAGCCGGTGATCCGGTGGCGCTCGATCGCGTACGGGAACATCGGCCGCCCGTCGTCCTCCGGGATCACCGCCGTGCCGCCGCCGAGCAGGCACGGCGCCACGAACTCCATCACGACCATGCTGGCCAGCGTGCCGAACAGCAGGTACCGCTCGAAGGCCCCGGCGAGCCCGGCCGCGACAGGCGACCACACGCGCGGCTGCCACGCCCAGTGCTCGCCGAGCGCCCGATACGTGATCGCGCACCCCTTCGGGCGGCCGGTGCTGCCGCTGGTGAAGGTCAGGGCCGCCACGTCGTCGGGGCGGGCGGTCACGGTCAACGGCCGTCCGTCGTCGGGGTGCGCCAGCAGGTCGCCGGCGCCCGTACAGGGGCCCAAGGACAGCGCCGGCCGGCCGGGGAGGTGACGGGCCGCGGCGCGGCGCAGGTCGGGGGTCGCGGTCGCGGGGTCCACGAGCAGGGCGTCGATCTCCATCCCCAGCACGTGGGCGAGCTGCCCCTCCGGATAGCCGGGCCGGATGCCGACGACCCGGCAGCCCAGCGTGTGCGCGGCCATGTGGGCGGCGAACGCCTCCGGCGTGACGGCCGTGCGCACCGCGACGGCCCGCCCAGGACCCAGGCCCGCGGCGCGCATCGCGCCCGCCAGCCGCCGGATCAGCTCCAGCAGCTCGCCCCTGGAGAGCGTCCTGTCGCCGTGCTCGAAGGCCGGTCGATCCGGGGCGTCGCGCAGCGCGTCGAGCAGAGGCTGCGGGAAGGCCATCTGCGCCTCCTCCGTGCTTTCATATTTCCGGATTTATCGCGACATTAGACGGCACAGATCAGAGACCCATCAGAGACGTGCAGGTGGTGAGCGCGACGTGAAAGTGATCGGCGCGGGCTTCGGGCGCACGGGCACGCGGTCGCTCAAGGCGGCCCTCGAGATCCTGGGCTTCGGCCCCTGCTACCACATGTCGACGGTCATCGCGGAGCCGTACCGCGTCCGGCAGTGGCTCGACGTCGGGGAGGGCCGCTCCCGCGACTGGGACGCGCTGTTCACCGGCTTCCGGTCGGCGCTCGACTGGCCCGCCTCCGCGTACTGGCGCGAGCTGGCCGAGCACTACCCGGACGCCAAGGTCGTCCTGACCGTCCGCGACCCCGCCCGCTGGTACGACAGCGTCAGCGAGACCATCTTCCGCAGCGCCCTGGAGGAGCGCCGGCTCCCCCTGCGCCGCCGGGTGACCCGCTGGCTGGTGGCCCGCCGCGCGCCGGACTTCGCCCTCTACCCGCGCATGGCCAGGGCGACCGTCATGGACCGCGTCTTCGGCGGCCGCATCGACGACCGCGACCACGTCCTCGACGTCTACGAACGGCACGCGGCCGAGGTGCGGGCGGCGATCCCGGCGGAGCGGCTGCTGGTGTTCGAGGTGCGGGACGGGTGGGAGCCGCTGTGCGGGTTCCTCGGCGTGCCCGTGCCGGAGATGCCGTTCCCGCAGGTCAACGAGCGGGCTGCGTTCCGCGCGAAACGGCCGCGCCGGCTCCTTCGGCTGATCGTGCGCGGCCGCTGACGGCGCCCCGGCTCGCCCGCACGATCGGCCGAGTGTTCCCGAACGCCATCCAGGAAGATCGCGAATGCGTAGGGTGGCATGGCATGAACCTGGACCTTTCCGACTACCGCGCCAAACTGGCGTCCGCGTCCCCGGAACGTGCCTGGAAAACCCTGCGTGAGCTCGCGCTGCGCGGGGAGGGCGACGCGCTCGCGCTGGCCGCGGAGTTCGCGGAGATCGCCGAGCCGTCGTCCGAGAAGCTGCTCAGGCTGTGGCCCCAGGCGCTCGACCCCGACGCCTTCGCCGAGCACCTGCTCGCCCCCGCCTTCGACGACGAGGGCCGTACCGAGCTGGAGCTGCGCCGGCGTGACTCGCTCACCGGGCTGCGCCACCTGACGATCCTGCGGACGCTGGTCCTGGACCACTGCAAGGGCCTCACCGACCTCTCCGAGCTCGCCGCGCTGACCGAGCTGCGCGAGCTCAAGCTGGATGGCTGCGCGGCCGTCAGCGACCTGCGGCCGCTCGCCGGGCTCATCGGCCTTGAGGTGCTCGAGGTCACCAGCTCCCCCGCGATGTCCGACGTCTCCCCGCTGCTCGGCCTGCGCAACCTGCGCCGTCTCAGCCTGCGCAGCAGCGGGGTGACCAGTGTCGAGGGGTTCGGCGAGGCGTTCCCGTACCTGGACTGGCTCGGTCTCGACAACTGCCGGTTCATCGAGGACATCCGGCCGCTGTCCGGGCTGCGCCGGCTGACCGAACTGGACGTGAGCCGTACCAAGATCACAAGCATCGACGGCCTGTACGGCCTCGACTCCGTGACCGATCTGCACATGCACTGCGCCCGCCTGACCAGCCTCGACGGCATCGCCGCCATGCCCGCGCTCGAACGGGCGTATCTCAGCGGCTGCACGAAGCTGAAGAGCCTCGACGGCCTCGGCCACCACCCCCGCCTGACGAACCTCGGCCTGCCCAGCGCGCCACTCCCCGACCTGCGCCCGCTGTCGCGGCTGCCCGCCCTGGCCGGGATCACCGTCGAGAGCTTCACCAAGCTCACCTCGCTCGACGGGCTCGAAGGGCACCCGTCGGTCAGCGAGGTGTACCTGGCCTACACCGACCTCATGACGGACTTCTCCGCGCTCGCGCGCATGCCCGCCCTGCGCACCCTGACCCTTCAGGGGCTGGACCACCTCTCCGACCTCAGCCCGTTCGCGGGGCTGCTGAACCTGGAGGAGCTCTACGTCGCCTGCACCGGACGCCTGACCACCCTGGACGGGCTCGAGGGCCTGCTCTCCCTGCGCACCCTGCACCTCTACGACTGCGGCTCGCTGAGCGACCTGGGAGAGGTCGGCGGCTTCCCGTCGCTCAAGGAGGTCACCGTGAGCCGCTGCCCGGCCCTGCCGCCGGACCTCCTGTCCGACCTGCGCGCCCGTGGCCTGCTCAGCGACTGAACTCAGCGACTGAACTCGGCGGCGGCTCGGGCCGACGTGGTGATGAGCTCGTCGGCGACCCACCGCGCGACGCCGGCGGGGTAGGGCGCCGACAGTCCGAGGACGATGTGCCGGAAGCCGGCGTCGAGCGCCTCGCCGATCGCGTCCCGGGTGATGTCGGGCTGGTCGTAGGAGACCGGCAGGTGGATCGAGCGGATGATCGAGGCGGGGTCGCGGCCGAGCTCGGTGCAGTAGCGGTCCAGCAGCCGGCTGCGGCGGACGACGTCGTCGATGTCGCCGCCGGGGATGTTCCACAGGTCGGCGTGCTCGGCGGCCACGCGCAGCGTCGGGCCCGAGCGCCCGCCGATGAGGATGGGCGGGTGAGGGCGCTGGACGGGTTTGGGGTTGCAGAACGCCCCGGTGAGCCGGACGTAGGTGCCGTGGAAGTCGAACGGTTCGTCCTCGGTCCACAGCCGCCGGATCACCGTGCACGCCTCGGCGAGGCTCCCCACGGCGTGCGCGGCGTCGTGGAAGGGCAGGCCGTGTGCGTCGTACTCGCGCCGGGCCGAGGGCCAGCCGGGCCGCGAGCCGGCGCCGATGCCGAAGTCGAGCCGTCCGCCGGAGACGATGTCGACGGTCGCGGCGATCTTGGCCAGCAGCGCGGGCGGCCGGAAGCGGTTGCTGGTCACGAGCAGGCCGAGGCGCAGCCGCCGGGTCTGCGCGGCCAGAGCCGAGAGCAGGGTCCAGCCTTCGTACGTCGTCCCGTCGGGGTCGCCGAAGATGGGCAGGAGATGATCGAACAACCATGCGTGCTCGATCTCCGGGATCGTGTCCGCCTCGCGCCAGACCCGCAGGACGTCCTGGTAGTCGACCTGCGACGGGGCGGTCATGATCCCGAAGCGGGGCCGGGAGGTGTGCAACATCGGGCCGCTGATCCTTTCGGTCGTTCAATCGGAACACGGTTCAGCGCGGTGCTTCCTGGCCGCGCCTGACTTGGTGACCAGAGCTCTGCTCTGGCATCATGAGCAATCGGAACCTAGTTCCGATTACGATAAGGAACGCGGTTCCGCTTTGGCAAGCTCGGCAGCGGAGGAAGCGGCACGGTGAACGAGGGCGGCACGGGGCGGGCGGCCCCGCGCAAGCGGGCCGACGCCCGGCGCAACGAGAGGACGCTGCTCGACGCCGCCGCGGCGGTCTTCGTGACCTCGGGCGTCGAAGCGCCCGTGCGCGACGTCGCGGCCAGGGCGGGAGTCGGGGTGGCCACGATCTACCGCCACTTCCCGACGCGGGCGGACCTCATCATCGCCGTCTACCGGCACCAGGTCGAGGCCTGCGCCGAGGCCGCTCCGACCCTGCTGGCGAGCGGCGCGACCCCGCACGCCGCACTGGGGCGATGGATCAACCTGTTCGTCGACTTCCTGGTCACCAAGCACGGGCTGGCCGCCGTGCTGCGGTCGGACGACGCCGGCTTCGACACGCTGCACGCCTATTTCCTCGACCGGCTCGTGCCCGCGTGCGCCCAGCTCCTCGAAGCCGCGGCCGCCGCCGGCGAGATCCGCTCCGACGTGGACGCCTACGAGCTCATGCGCGGCGTCGGCAACCTCTGCATCGGCGCCGACACCGATCCCCGCTACGACGCACGCCGGCTGGTCGAGCTCCTCATCGCAGGACTGCGCCTGCCGCACCGCTAGGGTCGGCGAGGCCGCGGATCAGCGTTCCGGATGCCGGACGAGCCGGTCTTCCGCCCCCCGAAGTGAACAAACTGATTCACACGCTCCCCGCCGCGATAGAGGATCGTGGACATGGCGAAGGACTACCGGTACGCCGACGCCGTTCGGCTCCTGGGCGGCGCCGATCCGGCGGTCGAGAAGATCGACCTGCTGCTCAGCATCGGCACGCTCGGACTCTGGGACGTGATCGACGCCAAACAGCAGTTCGTGCAGGTGGGCAACACCCTCCTCGGCCGGTGGCGCGAGTGGCGCACCGGCCGCGAATGGCACAGCCGTACCGAACGCATGGAGGCCGCGCACACGATCCTGGTCATCACGGCGTTCTTCGAGGCGGTCGACTCCCTCGATCTGCCGTTCAGCTCGCAGGACCTGCGGATGAGCAGGGAAGAGCAGGCGAAGCTGGCCGGGCATTCGGGCATCGACCTGTCGCGTGGCCTCCCCCGTCCTTCGCCGTACCTTCCTTTCGAGCAGGCCAAGCGAGCCGTCCTCGAGTTCTACGAGACGTACGGTCATCGCCTGCGGTCGTTCGTCATGAGACTGAAGGTCTGGGACGGGCTCGGTCCGTCCGAGCGGGAGAAGGTCGTCGCCCAACTCGAGCGGAAGCTGCCGGAGACGGCCGTCCGGCATTACGAGGACCGGTACCGGAGGCTGGCGCTCGACGTCCCGGAGTTCGCGCTGTGGGCGGGGATGATCGAGCATCAGGCGACGAGAGCAGGCCTGGCGGAGCTCGAGCGGTTGCTGTCCCTGGTCACCTCGGGCGCCGCCCTCCCGGCCCAGCTGACCACCCTGAGCAGGCTGCACCGCACGGCTCTGAAGGAACCGCTGGCGGCGACGAGGGGACAGGACGAGACGGCCGCCGCCGTACGGTTGCCGACCGTCGAGGAGGCCTATGTGACGCCTCGCTTCCGTACGAGCGAGGTGCGCCACCCCACCGACCCCAGCCTCGAAGCGTGGTGGGACGACCTGGAGGTCCGCGATGACCTGCCGCGGTTCCTCGCCGGCTTTCTCACCCGGTCGGCGGCGAGCGAGGTGCCGTTCGTCATCCTCGGCCAGCCCGGCGCGGGCAAGTCCCTGCTGACCAAGGTCCTGGCCGCCCGGCTGCCGGAGGGACGGTACCTGCCGGTCCGGGTGCCGTTGCGGGACGTGGCGGCGAACGCCGACATCCAGGAGCAGATCGAGCAGGCCGTCTACCGGCTCAGCGGTGAGCGGCTGGAGTGGCCCGCTCTGGCCAGGAGCGCCGAGGGCGTCCTGCCCGTGGTCCTGCTCGACGGCTTCGACGAACTGCTGCAGGCGACCGGGGTGCGCCAGTCCGACTACCTCGAGAAGGTGGCCCGGTTCCAGCGGCGCGAGGCCGATGCCGGTCGGGCGGTCGCGGTCGTCATCACCTCGCGTACGGCCGTCGCGGATCGGGCCGCGTTCGTCCCCGGCACCGTGGTCGCCAGGCTCGAACCGTTCAACGAGGCGCAGATCGACCGCTGGCTGACCGCCTGGAACGCCAGGAACGACGCCTATTTCGTCCGGCAGAGGATCAGGCCGCTCGCTCTGGACGTCGCGCTCGCCCAGCGAGCCCTGGCGGAGCAACCGCTGCTCCTGCTGATGCTCGCGCTGTATGACGCCGACGGGAACGCGCTGAGCAAGGACGCGGCGGAGTTCCGGCAGACGGAGCTCTACGAACGGCTGATGCGCAGATTCGTGGAGCGGGAGCTGGAGAAGGCCTATCCCGAGGACCAGGTTCCGTTCCTGCTCGAACGCGAGATGCTGCACCTGTCGTACGTCGCGTTCGCGATGCTGAACCGGGGCCGCCAGTGGGTGACCACGGCCGAACTGGACCACGATCTGTCGGGACTGGAGTTTCCCGCGCAGGTACGCACCGGCACCTTCGCCACTCCGCTCACGGCCGGGGAACTCGCCATCGCGAAGTTCTTCTTCCTCCATCGCGCACAGGCCACCCGCGACCACGACGTGGTGCAGACCTACGAGTTCCTGCACGCGACCTTCGGCGAGTATCTCACCGCCCGGCTCATCTCCACCCTGCTGGGTGACCTGGCCGTCAAGCAGTCGGGCCTGGTGGTGACCGAGGTCGACGACGGGCTGTTGCAGGCCCTGCTGTCATGGTCGGCGCTGTCGTCCCGTACCACCGTCGTCTCCTTCCTGCGGGAGCTGGCCGAGGCGAAGGGCGCGGAGAACCGCTGGGGCGAGCTCGTCACGTGGCTGAGCCGCCGGTTGGACACGCGGTTGAGCGTGCCGTACCCGAACTACCGCCCGCGCACGGCCGGCCTCCCGCAGCGCCACGCCTACTACTCCGCCAACCTGCTGGTGATCGCGCTGGCCTGCCTGGCAGTCCTCAGGGCCGGCGCGTTGCTCCCGGGGCACGAGGACCCGCTCACCGAGTGGCGGCGCCACACCCTGCTGTGGCGCTCGCAGTGCGCGGCCGGCGAATGGGCGAGCCTGATCAACCTGGTGCAGGCGGACATCGTCGCGCTCCAGGACGGCGAATGGGACGGCGAATGGGACATCGAGCTGCGGCTCGACCTGAACGGCTCGACGCCGCAGCCGATCGCCGGCGACTGGGTGGAGAACGAGCCACCCGGCGACCACTCCATCTGGCACGGCGCCTTCCCCCCACCTCGAACACCGTCCGCCGAGGCGATGCTCGACGTACCGCTGCCGGTGGCGGAGCCGGCCGACGGGGCGAGCCTGCTGGACCGGGTCGCCGAGGTGTGCGAGGCCCGGTACGAACACGCCCAGATCCGCACGGTGCCGGCTCACCCCCCGTACCTGCTGATGACCGTCCCCGAGGACGGGTTCGTCCGCCAGTACCTCATCGGCGCTCACCTGGGCCGGGTCACCGAACCCGACGTGGAGGCGTTCCTGCGGCACGTGCACGCCGCCGTGCCAGGCCCGGGATCCGAACTGGTCTACCAGGGGCCCGCACCGGCCACGGCGGTGCGCGACTACGCCACGCGCAGAGGGCTCAGGCTGCGCAGCTTCATCGAATTCCAGGGCCTGCTCGACCTGTCGGACTATGTGGCCGAGCAGACCAGGCGGCTGCGCTCCGACCGGCGCTACCCGCCCGACCTGTACGTACCCCAGCGGTTCAGGGAGCTGGACCGTCCCCAGCCGGGCGTACAGGAGGACCTGGCCGAGGAGCTGATGCGGCTGCTGGCCGCCGACCACGGACGGTTCATGCTGGTGCTGGGCGACTTCGGCCGGGGCAAGACGTTCGCACTTCGCGAGCTGGCCCGGCGCATCCCGGCCGAGCTGCCGCACCTGACGCCAGTCTTCATCGAGCTGCGCTTCCTGGAAAAGGCCCAGTCGATGGACTCCCTGGTGGCGGCGCACCTCGCCGCGCACCACGAGCGGTTCATCGATCTCAAGGCGTTCCACTACATGCTGCGCCAGGGGCGGATCGTGCTGCTCTTCGACGGCTTCGACGAGCTGGTGACGCGGGTCACCTACGACCGGGCGGCCGACCACCTGACCACGCTGCTCGCCGCGGCCCAGGACAAGGCCAAGATCGTGGTCACCAGCCGTACGCAGCACTTCAGGTCGCACCATCAGGTCCTCACCGCGCTGGGCGAGATGGTGGGCATGCTGCCGCAGCGCCGGGTGCTGGCCGTGGAGGACTTCACCCCCGCGCAGGTGCGGGCGTACCTGCTCAACAGGTACGGCGACGAGCAGGCCGCCGACGACCGGTTCGCGCTGATCGGCGGCATCTCGGATCTGCTGGGCCTGGCCCAGAACCCGCGCATGCTCAGCTTCGTCGCCGACCTGCCCGGCGATCGGCTGCGCACGGTGGCGACGACGGGCGGCGCGATCAGCCCGGCAGGGCTGTACGAGGAGATCCTGACCTCGTGGCTGGCCTTCGAGGAGCGGCGGGCCGGGGTGCCGGGCTCGGCGGCGGTGCTGAGCACCGAGGAGCTGTGGCAGGCGGTGACGGCGCTGGCGCTGCGGCTGTGGGAGTCCGGGAAGTCGCTGCTGGACCTGGACGAGCTGACCGAGATCGGCGAGACGCTGACATCGCTCGCCGACGGGCGGCTGTCGGCCGCGCAGGCGGCGCACGCGGTGGGGTCGGGCAGCCTGCTGGTGCGGACCGAGGAGGGGATGTTCGGGTTCATCCATTCCTCGGTGATGGAGTGGCTGATCGCCCGGCATGTCGCCCTGGGCGACCCCGCGCCGCTGCCGCGCCGGCACTTGTCGACGCTGACCGTGGACTTCCTGTGCGATCTGGCGGACGTGCGGTGGCTGCGGTCGTGGGTGACGGAGACGCTGGCCGACGCGGGTGCCGACGACGTCTCGCGGGCCAACGCGATGAAGATCGCCGGCCGGCTGCGGCTGCCCGCCGGCCCCGATCTACGGGGGGCCCGGCTGACCGGCGAGGACCTGTCGTACCGGGATCTCTCCGGCGTCGACCTGAGCGGGGCGGATCTCACCGACGCCCGGCTCGTGGGGACCAACCTGGCGCGGGCGGTGCTGCGGGACGCCCGGCTCGTGGGTGCGCGACTGGACGAGGCCGTACTGACCGGGGCCGACCTGCGTGGAGCGGACCTGACCCGGGCCAGGCTGGCCCGGGCCGACCTGCGCGACATCGCGACCGAGGGCAGCCGCTGGGACCGCGCGGCACTGATCGACGTGACCCTCTCACCGGCGCTGCCCGACGACCCCGCCCTGCACGGCGCCGCGATCGCGCCGGGCCGGCCGGTGGCCGTCGAGGTGGCGCCCGCGCTGCTCGGCGTGCCGTACGGCCATCGCCACGAGAGCGGCCGCCTGCCCGAGCCGATCGCCTACCACCCCGACGGCAACACCCTGGCCGTGGGCAGCGACGACGGCGGCGTGCTCATCTGCGACACCGCCACCGGCTTGCCGCTGCGCACCCTGTACGGGCACCGGGGACGCGTCCACAAGACCGCGTACGCCTCCGGCACGCTGGTCACCGGCGCCGACGACGGCACGATCCGCCTGTGGGACCCCGCCACCGGCGAGTGCCTGCACGTGCTCACCGGGCACCCGGAAGGCGTCTGGCCGGTGGTGCTCAGCCCATCCGGTGAGCGGGTGATGGCCGGCGGCGCCGACGGGGTGCTGCGCGTGTGGTCGGTGCGCACAGGGGAAACGGTGGCGACCCTGCCCGGCCACTCCTCTCCGCTCCACACCGCCGCGTTCGCCGGCGACCTGCTGGCGACCGGCGACGCCACCGGCGCGATCAGGGTCTGGGAGTTGGCCTCCGGCCGGGTGCGGCACGAGCTCGCCGGCCACGGCGGCGCGGTGCATCGGCTGGCGCCCGGCCCGGACGGCCGCCTGCTGGCAGCCGGGTACGCCACGGGCCTGATCCGCCTGTGGGACCCGCACGAAGGCTCGCTCGTACGGGAGCTCCCCGGCCACGCGGGCCCGGTCCGCACGCTGTCCTTCGACCCCAACGGGCGGCTGCTGGCCTCAGGAGACGCCACGGGCGCGGTACGGCTGTGGGACGTGGCCGACGGCACTCCTCGCAGAGCCCTGCCGGGTCACGACACCGCTGTCCACCAGGTGCTGTTCAGCCCCGACGGGCACGTGCTGGCCAGCGGGGACGCACGCGGGGTGGTGCGGCTCCAGCGGCTCGACGGTGAGCAGGTGGAACTGACGGGGCACCATACCTCGGTGTGGCCGTTCGCCTTCCGGCCCGACGGCCGGCAGCTCGCCACCAGCGGCAACGACGGCACGGTGCGCCTGTGGGACGCGCTCACCGGCCGGAGCCGGCGCATCCTGCGCGGGCACGGGCGGCGGATCTCCACAGTACGGTTCAGCGCCGACGGCTCGATGCTGGCGACCGGCGGCAACGACGGCGTCGTACGCGTGTGGGAGCCGTGGACCGGGCGGCAGCTGCGGCAGTTCACCGGCACCTCCGACCGGCTCGTCTCCGCGGCGTTCTCCCCCGCCGGTCCGCTGCTGGCGACCTCCACCAACGACGGCGGCGTGCACTTCTGGAACGCCGCCACGGGTGAGCACGAGCGCGAGCTCAACGCCAGCACCGACCAGGTGTGGGCCGAGGCGTTCAGCCCTGACGGGAGCATGCTGGCCATCGCCGACGACGAGGACGGCGTCAGGATCTGGCACCACCCGACCGGGCGGCTGGCGGCCGAGCTGACGGACCACCTCGGGCGGGTGCGCGCCATCGCGTTCAGCCCCGACGGGCGGCTCGTCACCACCGGCTGCGACGACCGTCGCGTACGGCTGTGGGACGCCGAGACCGGCACGCTGCGGGTCCAGCTGATCGGCCACGACGACCGCGTCCACGCGGTGGCCTTCCACCCGTCGGGCGACCGGCTGGCCAGCGCCGGCCACGACGGCACGGCCCGCGTCTGGGACGTGTCCACCGGGGAGTGCCTCAACGTGCTCCGGGAGGGGACCGGCCGGTTGTGGGCAGCCGCTTTCAGCCCCGACGGGTCGTTGCTCGCCACAGCCGGCGACGACCTCGCCGTACACCTTTGGGATCCTGAGACGGGCCGCCGGCTGCACACCCTGACCGGGCACACCCGGCGCGTCGTCTCGGTGGCCTTCGCACCGTCGGGCGATCTCCTGGCCAGCGCCGGCGACGACGGCGGCGTCATCCTGTGGGACGTCGGTCCCGGCACGGCCCCGGCGCGGCGTGCCACCCTGCTCGGCCTGCCGGACGGCTGGGTCGCGCTGACGCCCGACGGGCGCTACAAGCAGATGGGCGAGGTGGCCGGGCAGTTCTGGTTCGTCGTCGGGATGCGCCGGTTCGAGCCTGGCGAGCTCGACCCGTACCTGCCGTCGGTCCGTCAGGTCCCGCTGGACCACCCTCTCCGGGGAACTCCCGGCACATGAGGCGCCGCACCCGGTCGGTCGGCGGGCGGCAGAAGCGACCTGTCACACCCGCACGCTAGATTCACTCCAACCACATTTGATCTTCAGTCACCACCTGGATGTACGACATGCACCCCCTCATCGTCACCTTGGCCCTTGTCACCGCCGCTCCCACCACCGCCCACGCCCAGACAGCCGAACCCGACCCGGTGGCGGGCCTGCGTTCGCTGCTCGTCCGCGGCGCCGGCGCGACGGCCGAGTTCTACGGCCAGGCCTCCACGGACCTGTCCAAGGAGGTGCAGCTGAACGGCCGGCGAACCTTCATCGGAAGCGGCATGGGACTGCGCGGAACCAGCAAGGTCAAGCTGGGCCGGGCCGGCGTGATCGCCTCGGAGCACACCCGGCAGCTCAGCGTGAGCAGCAAGGAGCTGATGGTGGAGGAGGCGCCCAAGGACCCTTACTTCGCCGGAGTGCTCGCCACGGTGGGGACGCTGCGCACCATCAGCGTGGGCGGCTGGCAGTACCAGCTCGCGCCGCGGGCGAAGACCTGGGTGCGCACCGGCCGGGCCAGCGGCGCCGCGGCCGCGTACGGCGACCAGTTCATCAACGTCCTGGAGCCGGCCACACTGCGCAAGCTGCTGGCCACCAAGACCCGCAAGACCGTCGGGCCCTGGACCACGGATCACACCACCGGCCGCAAGCAGCGGATCTACAACCTGACCGGGACGATCAAGCTCAAGGAGCTCTATCGCGTCTCCCCCAGCTTCCGCGAGGCGGCGGGGACCGCGACCCTCGGGACGTCTGAGGTGACATGGACGTACATGTACGACGACCGCGGATGGCCGTACCGGGTCGGCTGGCGCTTCTACGCGCACCCGCGGCCCGAGGTCCCGGGGCTCGGACACGACCGGATCCTGCGGGGGCACCTGGCCACGCAGTACCGGAACTGGGACAAGCCCATGACGATCACCGCGCCCCAGGCGAAGCCGGGCCGGGGACTCGCGGTGGACGACCTCGCCGACGTCCTCAGCGCCCCCGAGCGCCGCAAGTGAGGAACGCGCCGTAATCGCCTGGGCGTGGAGACGAGCTCCGCTGTTCTCCCTCCACCACCGCCTGGCAGGACAAGGGGAGGGCGACCATCACCCGATCGCCGCCCTCCCCTACATGGCCACCCCGTCGACATCGCGACCGGCCGGCCCCGCCTGTGCGCCTCCAGGTGCACCCAACCTCATGCACCGCCGAAGGAACTCCGAGCTCAGGCCGTTCTCACGGGTTGCCGTACTTCTTGACGAACTGGTAGTACGTCCATGCCCATGCCCTGCAGTCGGGCCGCACCAGGATGAAGTAACCCCCGCATACCTTGTCTCGCATGGTGATGTAGAACCGGTTGTCCACGTCAAGCTTTCGCGTACGGGTGTTGTCGAGGTAGTACTTGTACTTCTTCTTCTGGTTGGCGATCAGGCCGTACCCGTAGTCGTGGGAGTCACAGGCCGGTCGCATATCGAAATTGTGGGGCTTGTCCGGAGACTTCGTGCAGTGGTCGTAGTAGATGCCCCGGACCTTGAAGCCGCTGGCGGTCCGCTTCCAGTCGGGCTTCCGCCATTTGCCGCCGTGCCATGCCCAGGCCGAGCAGCCCGACTTCGTGTACCACATCCAGGTGACGGCAGTGTTGCACTTCTTCGGGTAGGACTGCGGGGGATCCACGCCGTCCGGCAGGAAGTCACTGGCCGGCGGCTCGGTGGCGTTCGGGTCGTCGAGCCCGGCCGCGCCCTCGGTCGGCCCGCCGTTGGCCGGCATGTCCGTGCCGGTGGCGACCACCTGGGGAGCGGCGACGCCTGCCGGGAACGACAGCTGCCAGCCGCCGCTGGTGATGGACTCGATCGACGACAGGCGCCCCACCGAGTCGTAGGCGTAGGTCCCCTGGACGGCGCCGACGCTGGGATCGCTCGCGGTGCGCAGCAGGCCGTTCAGGTCGTAGGCGTAGCTCGCCTCGATCTGCGGCGCCTCGGTGCCGTAGGTGACCGCGATCTCCTTGAGCCGGCCCGCGTAGTCGCCGTTGGCGGTGCCGGTGGCCGTGGTGGCCGTGGCGTAGGTGAACCTGGTGACGGTTGCGGGGGTCGCGGCGCCGGCCGGCTCCTTCACCGCGCTGACGCGGCCCTGGGCGTCGTAGGCGATCGTGGACTTGCCGAAGGCGGTGCTGCCCACATCGGTCACCCGCCAGGGATCGGCGCTCGGCGCCCCGGCCGGCCGGGCCCAGGTGTAGGTGAGCTGGAGGTCGCCGGTGCTGATGGGGGTGCCGTCGGCGGTGGCGAAGGTGTCGTCGCCCGCCTCCACGGGGCCCGGATCCGTCACGAGCGTCTCGACCGTCGTGGTACGCATCGCCCCGATGACGGCGTCCCACTTGGTGGTCTCGGTGATCTTGGACCCGCCGGCGGCCTCGTATGTCTGGACGCCGCCACCGTCGGGGAAGGAGACGCTGCTCTTCAGGGGATAGCTGGTCGACGTCCCCTCATCGAGCTCCGTGACGACGATGGTGCCGTTCTGGTTCTCGAGTTTCCGGTTGATCTCTCCGCCGGCGAACTCGGCCTGCCAGCCCGGCCCGAAGACGCCCAG
>NZ_JBSGFQ010000124.1:0-34652 GCF_053603495.1 Nonomuraea sp. NPDC004186
ACGCGACGATCTCCTTCTTCGTCGTCCCGAACGTCCGCACCTCCTGGGCACGACGCCGCCGATCACGATCGGACGGCACCCGGATACACACCTCCGCCATGCCCTTGCCGACATCCAGGGCCGCGACCCGCTCCACATGCAACGCCTCGTCCTCGACCTCCTGCACCACAACCACCTCCGCCCCATCTTCGAATCTTGGCTGAACGGCGGCCGCTCGGGGAAACCAAGGGCGATAAGCGGAAGTCTGGCCCGCGTGCACGAAGCGACAAGGAACGACCCTCAAGAAATCAGGCTCCCAGCGTCAGACCCATCCTCGGGCGCAACCGGCACCAAGAAACCACGACGTCACAGACGGCCACCAGCCCCCATTTTCACGCCGGAACCGGCGTCCCGCAGCGATATGAAGGACTCGTCCGGATTTGACAGGTTCCGGTCCGGATCCGCCATCGGATCCCGTCGATCAACTGCCGCCTGCTCCACTTCGGCGGACGCCCCTTGCCCGATGCGGCAGGCAGATGCCACTCCAGCGCCGCCCACCTGAGCGTCAGCGAGGTGGGCGGCCTCATCACCACTACGCTGGCCACGAGGTCTCTGGTAGTTGGCTCTTCTTGGTCGTTGAACCAACTACCGGAGGCCTCATCCTTTGCCGAGCATCGCTACGCCGCAAGCCTCAAAGATCCTTATGTAACACGGCCTAACCGCGATGAGCCGTCGGCTCGGTGGAGAGCTCGGTGGAGAGGTAGCGTCCCATGTGGTGGATGAGGGGGGTTCCTCGTTCGCCGCGGCAGAGGGCCGCCCGAGGCTCCGCCAGGACGATCACGTGATCGCCGGCGGTTACGCGCTGGTCGGTCCGGCAGACCAGGACGGTGTCCGGGTCGGCCAGGACGGGCACATCGTGCGGTCCTGGCCGCCAGCGTGCGTTCGAGAACCGGTCGGCGCCCGCCGCCGCGAAAGCGCGCGCGAGGTCGTGGTCGGTTCGCGCGAGGAAGTGGATGCCGAGGTGCTCCGCCTCGGCCACGACCGGCCAGGACGACGAACCACGATCGATGCAGAACGACACCAATGGCGGGTCCAGCGACACAGAGGTGAAGGACGTGGCGGTGAACCCGGCACGGCCACGGCCGGCCACGGCCGCCGTCACGATCACCACTCCCGCCGCGTGGCGGCCCAGAAGCGTCCGGAACAGGTCCGGGCGGAGCGCCGCGACCATCTCACCTTCCGCTGTCGTGTGTCATGGGGATCCTGCGAGCCACCGGAGGAGACCCGGTGACCGCAGCGGCCACGGCGCTCCACCGGTCGGTCAGGTAGAAGTGGCCGCCTCGGAAGATCCGCAGGTGAAAACGGCTGGAGGTGTGCCTGCTCCACAGCCGGGCGTCGGCCACGGTCGTCAGCGGGTCGGCGTCGCCCGTGAGGGCGGTGATCGGGCAGGCGAGCGGCGCGCCCGGAGAGTAGCGGTAGGCGGCCATGAGGCGCAGATCGCCCTGCAGGATCGGCAGGACCAGCTCTCTGAGCTCCCTGTCCTGGAGGATCGCGGCGTCCGTGCCGCCAAGCTCGCCCATCGCCGCCAGCGCGTCGGTGTCACGCAGGCGCGAGGTCTCCTTACGCCGAGGGGCGCCGGTGCCGGAGACGAAGAGCTCCAGCGGCGGGCGGTCCAAGCGCCTGGCCACCTCGAAGGCCACGATCGCTCCCATGCTGTGACCGAAGAACACCGTCTCGCCGGCCTGCCGTAGCACGCAGGCGAGGCGGTCGCTCAACTGGTCGAGGTCATCGGGGAGCGGCTCGCCGAAGCGGTCCTGCCTGCCGGGGTACTGGACGGCGAGAACCTGGACGGACGGGGGAAGGGCGGTGGACAGGGGACGGTAGAAGCCGGCCACGCCTCCGGCATGAGGGAAACAGATCAACCGGACCGCGGGCCGTGGCACGGGCTGGAGGCACCTGAGCCACGTGGCGGCCTCCCGATCACCCAGCACTGCCGCCTCCCGTGCCGTAGGCGCTGGTCGTGGCTCCCGCCGTCTCGCCGCCGTCGACGACGATCTCCTGACCAGTCATGAAGCGGGCGGCGGGGGAGGCCAGGAAGAAGAACATCTCGGCGATCTCCTCGGGCGCCGCGTGCCGTCCCGCCGGAATCCGCCGGTTGACGTCGTCCAGCATCTCCTGGGTGTACTCGGCCAGCTGCATCGGGGTGAGCACGGCTCCGGGGCTCACGCACGCGGTCCGCACCTGCGGGCTCAGTTCCAGGGCGAAGGTACGGCAGAGCGCCGCCACCCCGGCCTTGGTGGCGTTGTAGTCGGCGTAGAACGGGTAGCCGCGCAGACCGTTCACCGACGCGGTGGCCAGCAGCACGCCCTCTCGCCGCCGCATCATGTGCTGGGCCGCGCACTGCCACAGCCGCAGCACACCCAGCAGGTTCACGTCGATGATGTTCCGCGCCGCCACCTCGGTCAGTTCCAGCACGCCGTGCCTGACGCTGATGCCGGCGTTGGCGACGACCACGTCGAGGCGCCCGCGTTCGGCGTGCACCGAGTCCACCGCCTGCCCGACGGCCGTCCAGTCGGCCACGTTGACCTCCATCCACCGGACCCCGGGCTGATCGGCGGCCGGTGGCTTCACGTCGAAGTTCACGACGTGGTCGCCGGAGCGGGCGAACCGTTCCGCGGTGGCGTGGCCGATCCCGCTGGACGCTCCGGAGATGATGACCGTGCGCATGGAGACTCCTCCTGGCTCGGATGCGGGCATCAGAAGAGCACCCGGCGGTTCTTGGTGGCACTGATGGCGCGTGATCTGCGTAGATTTCTGCTCACCGTCAGCTTCTTCAGCCATCGGTCGGTGCCGTCGTAACGGACCTCGAACGGTTTGCGACCGTGTACGGCGAGATGGTTGTCGACCACGAGCAGGGTGCCCGGGCCCACGACGATGTCCTGCTCGGCCCGTTGGAGCGCGGCGTCCAGGGCGTCGAGCGCGCGCTCGGCCTCGGTGTCGCCGGGGGTGCAGCGCATGAACGGCCGGTCGATCCGCAGATACGGGTCGGCCTGGTCGCCGAAGAGGACGGCGACGGGCTCGGGGCTGTCCCGCATGCCCCGCATCGCCGCGAGTCCCGGGTGCTGAGGATCTCTGGTCTCCAGCTGGCGGACGTGCTCGTCGTCAGGGAAGATGTAGAACCGCTCCTGGCCTAGCACGGCACGGTCCTCATCGGACAGCGCGATGTCCCGCACGGAGGCGGCCAGGGTGGGGACCCGCTGGTGGTTCCTGATCCCCAGCAGGAGCAGGTAGTCGCAGCGGTCCGGATGGAAACCGTCTTCCGTGTGGAACTCCAGCAACGTCTGGCTGCCGTGGCCGTTCTGGCGCATCTCGTCGCCGGCGATCGGGAGGATGTTCTGGATGAGGCGGCCGGACTGCAGGGTGGACCAGGTGAACGGGTCCCCCAGGATCATGCCGCACAGGGCGAGGAAGATCTCCTGCTCACGCGTCGAAGTCGCCTCGAACGCCGCCTCCCAGTGGGGCGGGGTGGGGCCGGTCGCGTCGTCGTCGATCGGAAACCCATGGATGAGGCACGCGGCGGCCGGTTCGCCGCGCCGGAACTCCTCCAGGAACCTCCGCACGCCTGACGGGATCCGTTCGATCACGGGCCAGCATCGGTCATAGAACTCCGGATCGGCGGGATTCTCCCCCGCATCCCGCAACTCCTCGGCGATGGCCGAGATCGCGGCCACGTCGGAGTCGCTGAGTATGTACTCCGGGCAGACTTCCAGAGCCGTCATTCTCCACTCACCTTGTTCACACGTGTTCGGCGGCTGCCGATCCGGGCAGCCGCAGGGGATCGAAAACCGGGATGTCCAGGACACTGGCCAGGTAGGGGACACCCGCGGTGTATCCGCTGCCGGTTTCGGTACCGAGCATCCGCGCGGCCAGGCGGTAGTGCGTCCGGCGCCACTTCGTGTAGGCGGTGGCGAAGCGCTGCCTGGCCCCCGCGAGGTCGGCCAGGCCGGCCGGATCGAAGGAGCACAGCTCGGCGGCCCTGGAGATGGCGTCGTCGACGGTGAACCGGCCGGCGAGCACCTCCTCGCGCACGGCCGGGACCGAGCGGTAGGCCAGAGAGTGCAGCCGGTGGGGATCGGGGATGCGGCACAACGACTCCATGGTCTTGTAGCCCGGAGACTGGATCGCGCTCGCGCCCTCGGTGTGCCGCCGGAAGTCGCGGAACGCCTCCACCTGCATGGTGGCCAGCATCGAGAACAGCGGCGCGCTCTCGCCGAACCGCGCGGAGACCAGATCGAGCGAGCCGATCGCGCCGTGGGCGTCCTCGGCCAGCAGGGCCTGGATCGTGCCGTGCAGGTGGACGCCCGCCAGCGCGAAGAACACCTCGAACGACTGCAGCACGCGGATGAACAGGTACTCGTCGTGGAAGGTGCCGACCGGCAGCACGGTCGTGTCCATGAGCAGGCGGTCCTCGTCGGACATCGTCGCGGCGACCGTGCCGACGGCCGTACGGGCGCGGTCCAAGGGGGTGCCTTCGGACGGCACGGGGAGACCGAGGCGGGTGAGCACGGGAGCGAGTACGCGCAAGCCGTGATGGCAGCGCTTGGCTACCGTCTCCCCTGTGGGGAGCATGCGGGGGAGGATCAGGCTTTGCCCGCCGGCCGTATCCGTCTCGAAATGGAGGACGTCGGTCACCAGATGGGCCAGCAGACGGTCGTACCGCTCCGAGATCTTTTCCGCGGGCAGAAGCAGGTCTAAGGCGATGTATGTCGTGTAGTCATATCTTTGGTCCCATTTATCGAGCGCGACGTTGAGAAATCGCCCTAACAGGCCAGCCGGCCGGGCCAGGCGCTCGCGAACGCCGGCGAGCGCACGCAGGACGTCGTTGGCGACGAAATGTTTGCCCACACGGTGGAACTCATCGACGATCTCACGATAGGGAAAGGTCATGGGGTTCGGGTGCGCGGCCCAGTCATCGAGCCGCTTCAGCGCCATCATCGATCTCATTCACTCCTCGCTCACCGGACGACGGGTCAGCGCGACCAGCCGGGGTTCGGCGGAGTCCGCCCAGTGCTCGGCGAGCAGCCGCGCCTGCTTCTCGACGGTGGTCGCGCCGAACAGGTCGCGCAGCGCCACCCGCCTCCCGGCGGCGGCGTTCAGCATGGTCACGAGCTGGATGAGCATCATGGAGTGCCCGCCGAGCTGGAAGAAGTCGTCGTGCACGCCCACTGGCTCGACCTCGAGCAGCTCCGCCCACGCCGCGGCGACCAGCCGCTCGTCGTCGGTGCGCGCGGCCACGTACGGCGGGCGGTCGTACTGCGTGCCGAGATCCGATTCCGGACTGGGGAAATCAATCATGGATGGCTCCAGAGGTCGTGGGGAGTGGATAGTCGCGGCACAGCCGCGCCACCCGTTCGGTGACGTCGGCGCGTACGCGGCCGGGTAGGTCGAAGTCGCGGTCGCCGCGCATGAGGATCGCGCGGCACACCTGGTCGACCAGGTCGGCGCAGAGGCCGATCGCGGTCGTGTCCATCCCGCGCAGCGCCAGAGTGTTGGTGCCGAAACGCAGGCCGCTGGCGACCCGGGGGCCCTTGGTATCGCCGGGGATCTGGTTCTTGTTGACGACGATCCCGCAGGACTCCAGCGCGGCCTCGGCCGCCACCCCGGTCAGGCCGCGCCGGCTCACGTCCACCACCACCATGTGGTTGTCCGTGCCGCCGGTCAGCACGTGCCAGCCGCGGTCGGCCAGCTCCCGCGCCAGCGCGCTCGCGGTGGAAAGCACCTGGCGGGCCAGGTCGCGGAAGGACGGTGCGCCGACGATCCCGAACGCCCGGGCCTTCGCGGCGATCGCGTTGAGCTGCGGGGTCCCCTGGAAGTAGGGGAACACGCCGTCGTCGATTGTCTGGGCCAGCGTGCGGTTGCCGTCAGGGCCGGGCGCGTCGGCGTCGCCGCCCATGAGGATCACGCCGCCACGCGGGCCGTACAGCTGTTTGTAGGTGCTGCTGGTGGTGATGTGGGCCGCGTTCACCGGGCTGGGGTGCAGCCCCGCGGCGACCAGCCCGGCGATGTGGGAGATGTCGGCCAGCAGATAGGCGCCGATCTCGTCGGCGATGGCGCGGAACCGGCCGAAGTCGATCAGCCGGGGATAGGCGCTGGCGCCGCAGACGATGACCTTGGGCCGGTGCGTCAGGGCCAGGCGGCGGATCTCGGCGTAGTCCAGGTAGCCGTCGGCGTCGACGCCGTAACCGATGCCGCGGAAGTAGCGGCCGGTGAAGGAGGGCGGCGCGCCGTGGGTGAGGTGGCCGCCCGCGGTCAGCCGCTGGCCGAGCAGCGTGTCGCCCGGCCGCAGCAGGCTGGTCAGCACGATCTGGTTCGCCGACGTCCCCGAGTGGGGCTGTACGTTGGCGTACTGTGCGCCGAAGACGTGCCGGGCGCGGTCGACCGCCAGCCGCTCGACCGAGTCGGCCACGGCGCATCCGGCGTGGAAGCGCGCCCCCGGATAGCCCTCGGTGGTGAGGTTCCCCAGCGAACTGCCCAGGCAGGCGAGCACGGAGGCGTCGGCGGCGCTGGCGGAGGCGATCATCGCCAGGGTCGCGTGCTGGCGGCGGTGCTCCTGCTCGAGCAGGTCGAACAGGAGCGGGTCTGCGGCGAGCAGCCCTGCGACGCCTCGGGTCGCCGACTCCGCCAGACCGGTCTCGGTGATCATCTGTCGGCACCTTCCGCGAGCAGCAGGCCGATCTCGTCCTCGGACATGTCGCGCAGCCGCAGCGCCAGCTCGGCCGTCGCGTCCAGCTCCACGTCCTGGGCCCCGGCGGCCTCCCGCAGCCAGGCGGCCTGCGCGGAGATCGTGGTGGCCTCGAACGCCATCCGCAGAGGAACCTCCAGCCCGAAGGTTTCCTGGACGAGCGCCACCACCTCCATCGCGTTGAGCGAGTGACCGCCGAACTGGAAGAAGTCGTCCTCGACACCGACCGGTTCCGCCGACAGCACGGCGGCCCAGATGTCGGTGAGCACCTGTTCCAGAGGAGTGCCCGCCGAGATGTTCCCGATACGGGCCGGCCCCGAGGGGCCGTGTTTCGCCAGCGCGTGACGGTCGACCTTGCCATTGGGCGACAGCGGGAGCCGGTCGAGCACCACGACCGAGGAGGGCACCATGTAACCGGGGAGCCGGTCGCGCAGCCGAGCGAGCAGCCCCGCCTCGTCCGGGTCGCCGGAGCCGGCAGGCACGACGTACGCGACCAGGATCATGCTCCCGCTCGCCGCGTGCCGGGCGGCGACGACCGCCTCCGCGATGTCCGGCGACTCGGCCAGGGCGGCCTCGATCTCGCCGGGCTCGACGCGGAAGCCACGGATCTTGATCTGCTGGTCGAGCCGGCCGAGGAGCTCGATGACGCCGTCCGGCCGGTAGCGGGCCAGGTCGCCGGTCCGGTAGAGGCGGGCGCCGGAGGGGACGTTCGGATATCGGCCGGCGTACGGGTGGGGGATGAAGCGCTCGGCCGTCCGGGCGGGCCGGCGCAGGTAGCCGCGGGTGAGGCCGATGCCGCCCAGATGCAGCTCGCCCGGGACTCCGGCCGGGACCGCGTGTCCCCGCGCGTCGAGGATCAGCGCCTGCTGGTTGTCCTGCGGTCTGCCGTACGGAATGCTCGTCCAGGCTGGATCGACCTCGTCCACCGGGTGGACGATCGAATGGATCGACGCCTCCGTCGCGCCGCCGAGGCTGATGAACGCCATGCCGGGGGCCAGCGCGCGCATCCGGCCCGGTAAGGTCACCGGGATCCAGTCGCCTCCGAGGAAGGCCGTCCGCAGCGAGGGGAGCGGCTCGCCGGTGCGCTCCGCCACGGTGGCCAGCGCCTCCAGGAGCGCGGGCGCCGAGTTCCACACGGTCACCTGGTGGCCGGTTACGAGCCGGTGCCAGTGCCGCGGGTCGTCGGCCGCGTGGGGGTCGGGCAGGACGACGGCGCCGCCCGTGATGAGCAGGCCGATGAGCTCGTACACCGACATGTCGAAGCTCATCGACGAGACGGACAGGACGCGGTCCTCAGGACCGATCCGTCCCAGGCGGTTGAGGTCGGCGATGTTGTTGACGACGCCGCGGTGCGGGACCGCGATCCCCTTCGGCCGGCCGGTCGAGCCGGAGGTGTAGATGACGTACGCCAGATTGTCCGCGCTGATCCGCGGCCGCGTGTACGGGACCGGTTCGGCGTCGTCGTCGAGGCAGATCGCCTGGTGGGCGTCGGGCAGCCGGTCGAGGAGGTCGCTCCGGGACACCAGCACGGTGGGCTGCGCGTCGGCCAGCATGAAGGCGAGCCGGTCGGTGGGATAGCCGGGGTCCAGCGGCAGGTAGGCGCCCCCGGCGGCCAGCACGCCCAGCACGGCGACGACGCGGTCCACCGTGCGGTCCAGGTAGATGCCCACGAGCACATCCGGACCGACGCCGGCGGCCTGCAGCCGACCGGCCAGCGCCCGGACCCTCTCGTCGAGCTCGGCGTAGGTGAGCCGGCCGCCGGCGTACGTCACCGCCACCGCGTCCGGCTGCGCGGCGACGCGCTCGCTGACCAGCTCGTAGAGGGTTCCCGCCGGGTAGCCGGCCGCAGTGGCGTTCCAGCCGGAGACCGTCTCCGAGAGCTCTTCGGCGGCCAGTACGGGAAGCTCGCCGATCGGCGTGTCCGGGGCGGTCACGGCGGCCGACAGCAGGGTGACGAAGCCGCGCATCAGGCGGCGCATCGTGGCCCGGTCGTACATGTCGCTGCTGTACTCGACGAATCCCTCGAAGCGTTCGCCGGCCAGCCAGAGCTGGAGGCCTACGTCGAGCTGGGTGGCGTGCCGGGGGACCGGCTCGGCGGTGACGACGAGGTCGCCCATGGCGGGGTTCGGCATGGGGGCGTTCTGGAGCACGAACATGACCTGGGTGAGTGGTTGGTGACTGAGCGCCCGGCGCGGGCCCAGCTCCGCGACCAGCCGTTCGAAGGGCAGGTCCTGGTGGTCGAAGGCGGCCAGGACGCGCGGCCTGGCCCGGCGTACGAGCTCGGCGAAGGAGGGGCTGCCGGCCAGCGACGTGCGGATGAGCACGATGTTGATGAAGCTGCCGATCAGCTGCTCCACCTGCGGGGTGCGGGTGGCGGTCCCGGTGCTGACGACGACGTCGTCCTGACCGGTCCAGCGGCCGATGACCAGCTGGAAGGCCGCCATGAGGGTCATGAACGGGGTCGCGCCGAGCTCGCGGCTGAGCGCCAGGACCGCGCGGGAGACGTCTTCGGGGATCTCCACGCGCTCCACGGCTCCGCGGTAGGACTGGGCGGCGGGCCGCGGCCGGTCGGAGGGGAGGTGGAGCACCTCGGGCGCCCCCTCCAGCTCGCCGCGCCAGAAGGCGGCGAGCCGGGCGATCCGCTCCTCGCCGAGGTTCTCGCGCTGCCAGATCACGAAGTCGGCGTACTGCACGGACAGATCGGGCAGCTCCGCCGGGCGTCCCGTCAGACCCGAGTCGTAGCAGGCGGACAGGTCCCGGAGGAAGATCCCGCACGACCAGTAGTCGGAGATCAGGTGGTGCATGGTGACGGCCAGGACGTGCTCGTCCCGGGCGAGGCGATAGAGCGTCACCCGGAACAGGCACTCGTTCAGGGCCAAGGGCTCGGCGGCCTGCTCGCTGAGGATCGTGGCCAGTTCCGCCCCGTTGGTCGCGGCGGGCGTCGCGCTCAGGTCCCGCCGGTGTAACGGGACGGCGAGCGTGCTCCGCACGACCTGGACCAGCTCGCCGTCCACGGTGTCGATCGTGGTCCGCAGGGTCTCGTGGCGGGCGACGACCGTGGCCAGCGCCGACTCCAGCACGGCTACGTCCAGGTCGCCGCGCAGCCGCAGGGCGAACGGCACGTTGTAGGCCGAAGTCCCAGGTGCCAGGCGCTCGATGACCATGATCCGCTGCTGTGCGTATCCGATCGGGAAATGCATCACGTCATCGGTATCCACAGATCTCTCACTCATCCGTCGTCGCTTCGGCTCTGGACGTTGGTCACGATCGCCTGCACTCGCCGCGGCGCGCACGTCGGGGGTTTCCCCGACTGAGGCGGCGCACCGACCGCACGGTTGCATGGTCACGATCGCCCGAGGTGACGTGATGGTTGAGATGGCCCTTGATGACTGAAGAGCAGAGCCGGCCGGATGACCCGGCCAAATGGAGTGGTCCACGCGCGGAGATTCCGCCGACGACCCTGACCGCCCTGATCGAGGCGCAGGTCCTACGCACACCCGACGCGGTCGCGCTGGTGTCGGAGGAGACCCGTCTGTCCTATTCCGAACTCGACGCCCGAGCCAACCGGCTGGCCAGGCTGCTGGCCGCCCGCGGCGCCAGGCCTGAGCAGGTGATCGCGCTGGCCCTGCCGAGATCGGTGGAAGCCCTGGTGGCCACCCTGGCGGTGCTGAAGACCGGGGCGGCCTACCTGCCCGTGGAGCCGGATCACCCGCCGGATCGCATCGCGTTCATGCTGGCAGACTCCGGCTGCGCGGCGGTGGTCACGCTTGGCGCGGCCACGTTCTCCCGGCCTGCCGTACGGCTCGACGACCCGGAGGTGCTCGCCGAACTCGCCGGACACGACGCGGCCGGTCTCGCGCGCCGGTGCGCGCCGGACCAGAGCGCCTACGTGATCTACACGTCCGGGTCGACCGGCCGGCCGAAGGGCGTGGTCATCACCCATCGGTCGGTCGTCAACTATCTGACCTGGTGCCAGGCGGCCTATCCGGGCGTCGGCGGGCTGACGCCGCTGCACTCGCCGCTGTCGTTCGATCTGACGGTGACCGCGTGTTTCGCGCCGCTCGTCGTGGGTGGAGCCGTGCGCCTGGCCGGCGTGGAGGAGGGCAGCTGGGACGGCGAGCCGTACACGTTCCTCAAGGCCACCCCGAGCCACGTGCCACTGCTCACCGAGTTGCCTGGCGAATGCTCGCCCACCAGGCAACTCGTGCTCGGTGGCGAGCCGCTGCTGGGTGCGGTCGTCGAGGGGTGGCGGGCCGGGCATCCCAAGGTCACGGTCGTCAACGAGTACGGTCCAACCGAGACCACGGTCGGGTGCAGCGAGTACCGGATCGAGCCAGACGACGAGGTGCCGGGCGGTGTGCTGCCGCTGGGCCGGCCCATACTCAACACCAGCATGTACGTCCTGGACGAAGGGCTGAACCCGGCCCCCGACGGGATGACGGGTGAGATCTACATCGCTGGCGTCCAGCTCGCGCGGGGATACGTGAACCGGCCCGGGCTGACCGCGGCGAGCTTCCTGCCCGACCCCTTCGGCTCGCCCGGATCGAGGATGTACCGTACCGGTGACCTCGGCCGGTGGACCGCCACCGGCCTGCTGGAGTTCGCCGGCCGAATGGACGACCAGGTCAAGGTGCGAGGGTTCCGGATCGAGCTGGGCGAGGTCGAGGCCGCGCTGGCGGGGCACCCCGACGTGGCGCAGGCCGCCGCCACCGTTGTAGGGGAGCGCCTGATCGCCTGCGTCACGCTGCGGCCGGGCTCCGGGGCGATGCCCGTGACGCTGCGGCGGCACGTGGCGCGGACGCTTCCCGGCTACATGATCCCCGCCAGGATCCTCATCTGCGACGCCCTCCCCCTCACGCCCAACGGGAAGCTGGACCGCAAGGTCCTGTTCCGAAATGAGGACGACCATGCCGATTGACCTCCCCTTCCCTGCCGCGACCGATCACGACGACGTGGTGACCCTGCCGACCCCGGAGAGAGACCAGGTGGAACGGGTCGCGCGCGACCTCGTGGCCCGCCCGCCGCACATGATCGACGATCCGGCGTGGATGGAGGCGGCAATGACCCTGTCCGCCAGGCTGCCCGCGCGCCTGTGTGAGAGGTTGCGGCACTTCCGCCATGACGCCGGCGAGGACGGGATGGTCCTGCTGCGCAACCTGCCCATCGCCGATGAGGCGCTCCCGCCGACGCCCAACATGCCCGGTTCCGTCCAGCGGGTCGCGACCGTCCCCGCATCCGTGCTCGCGCTCGTCTCCTTCCAGCTCGGCGAGCTGTTTGCCTTCCGCGCGGAGAAGAGCGGCGCGATGATCCAGGACGTCGTACCGGTGCCGGGGATGGAGCACTACCAGGGCAACGCCGGCTCGGCCGCGCTGACCATGCACGTCGAGAATGCCTTCCACGTCAACCGGCCGGACTATGTCGCTCTCCTGTGCCTACGCAACGATCATGACGATCTCGCGGAGCTGGAGGTGGCCTGCACCCGCCGGGCACTGCGTGGCCTGTCCGAGCAGGCCAGGGCCGTGGTGTCCGAGCCCCGTTACGTCACCTCGGCGCCGGCGTCCTTCGGCGAGGCCGGTGGTACGGCGCAGCCGCACGCGCTGCTCACTGGCAGCCCCGAAGACCCGGACATCCGCGTGGACTACACCAGCACGCAGCCGTTGGACGGCGGGGCGGCCGAGGCGATGGCCGAGCTCGGACGGGCTCTGCGACAGAGCAGCCGATCGGTGGTCATGCGGCCCGGGGACCTGGTCATCGTGGACAATCGCCTGGCACTGCACGGACGCAGCGTCTTCCGGCCCCGGTACGACGGGCGCGATCGCTGGCTGCAGCGCGCCTTCATCCAGCTCGACTACCGCACCTCCCGGGCGCTGCGGCCGGGGGGAGGCCGGGTCGTCCACGCCGGATAGCCCTGTCGTTCACGCACGACGGCCCTTCGGGCCCCAGATCTGAAGGGCCGTCCGGCGTGAATCTCACACGAGGATCACGCGCCGGCCGGCGACCCGATAGCCGGCGCGGATGAAGGCGCCGGCCATCGGGCGGTTGCCGACCTCCGTGGTGTCCTCAGCGGCCGGCTCGCCCGCTCGGGCGAAGAGGTGGAGAGCCTCGGCGACCAGGTCGTCGACATACCCCTGGCCGCGGTGCTCGGGCACGACGCCCAGGTAGCCGATGGTCGCCGAACCAGGGTTGCGGGTGGGCAGGACCAGTCCGACGAGCTCGCCATCCCGGTCATGGGCCAGCCGCCACCACTGCCGGCCGCCGGGCATCCCGGTCACCTCGTCCAGCAGGTCGGCCGCCGCCCGGTCGGCGCCGAGCCGAGCCGCGTCCGTCGCGCCGTAGGCGTCCAACGTGCCGGTGTAGGTTCTGGCGATCACGTCGGTGAGCCGCCGGTCATCGACCGCAGGAGCGAAACGCAGCCGGCCGGAGCGTACGGGCAGGCCGTCGTCCGCGTTCCAGCGCAGGGTCAGCCGTTCGGTGAAGAACCTCAGCCCGGCCAGCTCCGCCGCTTTGATCCGGTCGCAGGCATCCGCGTGGGCCTCAGGCCGCTCGCGCCAGTCGGCGGGGAGAAAGAGCTGGTAGTCGGGCCGCCCCCCGTCAGGATGGGGTGGCGTGGCGTAGTCGGGGCCGACGAGTGCCTCGTAGCAGGCGCGCAGCAGCCGGGCGCCTATCTCGATGTCCGAACCAGGATCGAACCACTCGAGGTGGAACGGCTGCGCGAACTCGGGCGGCGCCCAGAAGACGGCCCGGGCGAGCACGTCGTCGCCGCGCTGGGCCACCCAGATCCATTCCGGCCGGTAGTCGCCGATGGCGACGTATTCGTCGAAGGTACGGCTGCGCGCTCCCACGCCGGACGTGGGCCCGGGGCCGTAGCGATGGAAGAGGTCCAACTCGTCCGCTCCGAGAGCGCGGCAGACCAGGTCGGGCACGAAGGCCTCCTGATGATCATATGGGCGTGGCGTCGCCAGTATGGACGCGGTGCCGCAGCGTCAGGAGTCGGGTATATCCCCGATGGCCGCGCCGCCGCCGGGTGCCGAACCATCGGCTTGTGATGTGTTTCGGAAGATCGGGCGGCCGTCCATGACCGCGCCGGGATGGCTGGGCGCCGACCGGCGTGCCCTGCTGCGCAGGATCCGGCCGGAGCGCGCGGGCGGGCCGATCCGGCCGGTCCCCAGGACCGGCCCCCTGCCCTTGTCACCGGCACAGCAGCGGCTGTGGTTCCTGGACCAGCTCGCCCCCGGCACCGGCCTCTATAACGTGACGGGCGGTCTCTGGCTGCGAGGCCCCCTGGACGTCGAGGCGTTGCGGCGGGCGTTCCGGGCGGTGGTGAACCGGCACGAGGTGCTCGGTTCCGTGTTCCGGCCCGATGAGGCCGGCCGTCTGGTGAGCGTCCCCGCGGACCGGGCCGTCGCAGTGACCGTGACGGAGGTTCCCGGCGGCCGTGCGGAGGCCCTGCGCATCGCGGAAGAGCTCGCGGCGGAGCCGCTCGACATCGTCGACGGCCCCGTCCTGCGCGCAGCCCTGCTGCGTCGCGGCCCTCAGGAGCACCTGCTGGTGCTGGTCATCCACCACATTGTCGCCGACGGGTGGGCACTCGGCGTGATCCTCCAGGATCTGGCCACCGCGTACACCGATCCGGAGGGCCTGCCGGAGCTGGACATCCAATATGCCGACTACGCCGTGTGGCAGCGCGACCGGCTCGCCTCGGGAACGGCCGGGCGGCAGCTCGCCTACTGGCGCGGCAGGCTCGCGGGCGCGCAGGCGCCGCGAATGCCCACGGATCGCCCGTGGCCGCAGCGGCCGACGTACGCCGGCGCGACTCTGACGCGCCGGATGGCGCCACGGGTGATGGCCGGACTGCGGTCGCGGGCCGGCCGGCACCGAGCCACGCCGTTCATGGCGGCCATGGCCGTGTACGCGTCGGTGCTGTCGCGCTGGTCGGGACAGACCGACCTGACGCTCGGCGCCCCTGCCTCCGGCCGGCACCGGATGGAGATCGCACCTTTGATCGGGTGCTTCGTGAACATGCTGCCGATCCGCCTCGACCTCTCCGGCGATCCCTCCTTCGGGGAGACGCTCGACCGCGTCCGGCAGGCCGTGATCGAGGCGCAGGCGAACGGGGACGTGCCGTTCGAGGAGATCGTCAGGGACTTGCGGCTGGAGCGCGATCCCGGCGGCCGCGTCCCGCTGATCCGGCACATCGTCCAGTTCGACGAGACGCTGCGTCCCGCGCCGATGGCCGGCCTTCACCTGGAACTGCAGGCGCTCGGTACCGGCACCTCGAAGTTCGAGCTCTTCGTGGACTTCGAGGACGGGGGAGACCGGGGCTTGGAATGCCGTGCGCACTATTCGACCGAGGTGTTCGACGCCGAGACGGTGGAGCGGTTTATGGCCGAGCTGTGCCGGGCCGCCGAAGCCGCCGCTGATGAGAACAGGAGTTTGCGATGAGGCCTGAACAGGTGCTGGTTCTGCCGACGTCGTTCGGCCAGGAGAGGTTGTGGCTGCACGAACAGGTGCGGCACGAGGCCCCGCTGTACAACGTGGCCGGCGGCGTGCGCTTCGCCGGGGAGCTCGACCTCGACGTGCTGCGGCGGTGCCTGAGCCGGATCGTTGCCAGGCACGAGGTCCTGCGTACGGTCTTTCGCCTGGAGGGTGCGCGGGTGAGCCAGGTGGTCCGGCCCCCGCACGACGTGGACGTCGAGATCGCC
The DNA here is from genome assembly GCF_053603495.1 of Nonomuraea sp. NPDC004186. NCBI lineage: Bacteria > Bacillati > Actinomycetota > Actinomycetes > Streptosporangiales > Streptosporangiaceae > Nonomuraea > Nonomuraea sp. NPDC004186. The sequence goes on from NZ_JBSGFQ010000124.1 coordinate 15,424, forward strand.
GAGGTGAGCGGAGACCTGGAGGAGACGCTCCGGGAGCTGGCCGCCGCGCCCTTCGACCTTGCCGCCGGGCCGTTGTTCCGCTGTCACCTGCTGCGGACCGGCCCCGGCGAGCAGCTGCTCTTCATGGTCATGCACCACATCATCGGCGACGGCCGGTCCCGTGACGTGCTGCTCATGGAGCTCGGCGAGCTCTACGACGCCGCCGTCTCGGGGCGGGAAGCGCACCTGCCGGACCTGCCCGTGCAGTACGCGGACTTCGCGGTCTGGCAACGGCAGGTGCTCGAATCGGGCGCGCTGGACGATCAGGTGGCCTACTGGCGCGACCGGCTCGACGGGGCGCCCGAGCTCTCGCTGCCGCTCGACCACCCGCGTCCGGAACGGCCGCGACACGGCGTGCGGACCGCGGAACTGGCCGTTCCGGACGGCGCGATGTCCCGGCTGCGCACCGTCGGCGGCGGGTTGACCCCCTTCATGGTGGCGCTGGCCGGATACGCGGCCCTGCTGGGCCGCTGGAGCGGTCAGCCGTCCATCGTGGTCGCGCTGCCGGCCGCCGGGCGCGACGAGCCCGAGCTCGAGAACCTGGTGGGTTTCTTGGTCAACACGCTGCCGGTCCGCATGGACCTGGATGACGACCCCACCTTGGCCGAGCTGCTGCGCCGTACGCGGGACCGTTGCCTGGAGGCCTTCTCCAACGCCGCGGTGCCGGTCGAGAAGCTCATGGAGGAGCTCAGGCCGCATCGCAAGGCGGGCCGGCTTCCCTTCGCCCAGGCGTGGCTCGTCCTGCAGGATCCGCCCGTCCTGGGGAGCCTGTTCGGCCGCGAAGTGGAGGCGGTCGTACCGGACGAGGCGAGATCCCCCTTCGACATCGCGCTCCAGCTGCGCAACGACGGCGAGGCGCTCCTCGGCACGCTGGCCGGCGCGGCCGACGTCTTCGACGCGGAGACCGTTCGCGCCGCCGCGCGGACGTTCGCCGCGATCCTGGAGGCCGACCCCGCCACCCGCGTCTCCGAACTGCCCTTCCTGATCGACCAGACGTCCGTCGTCTTCGACACTGCTCCGGGCGAGCCGGGACCCGGCCCCGAGGACGTCGCCGCGACCACCGCGACCGAGCATCTGCTCGCCGAGCTGTGGGCGGAGGTACTGGAGCTGGACGCCGTCTCCGTGGACGACGAGTTCTACGCGCTCGGCGGCAACTCCCTGCGCGCGGTCAGCGTCATGATGCGGGCCCACGAACTCGGCCTGGAGCTCCCGGTGGAGCTGGTCCTGGGCGAGCACACCGTCCGTGAACTCGCGGCCGGCGCCGGCTCCACGGACAAGGACTGAGGCCGGTGTCCCTTACCAGCGATCCACGGGTACCCAGCCTGACCGAGGCGCGCCGCTCGCTGAGGTCGGCCGCGGCGGCGCGGCCCACGACGGCGAGCGCCCCTCCCGCGCGGGCCTCCCGGAGCGGCTTCCTCCCCCTGTCCTACAACCAGGAGCAGCAGTGGTTCCTCCACCAATGGGAGCCTGACCTGCCGCTCTACCACTCGGTCATCCCCGTGCTGCTGCGCGGCCGCCTCGACGTGGCCGCGCTCGAAAGCGCGTTGCGCGCGGTGGCCGACCGGCACGAGATCCTCCGCACCCGTTACCACGATCACGACGGCTCTCCGTACCAGGTCGTGGGAGAGCCGGAGGTGGCGCTCACCGTCGTCGAGGACGCCGGCCCCGAACGGGTCCGGGAGCTGGTCACCGAGCTGAGCGCGCGCCCTTTCGACCTGGCCGCCGAGCCGGTGCTGCGGGCGCTCCTGGCGCGGATCGCCGACGACGAGCACGTTCTGGCCATCGTGGTGCACCACATCGCCTTCGACGGCGCGTCGCTGGGCGTGCTCACCGCCGAGCTGTTCGCCTGCTACGACGCCGTCCGCCACGGCCGGCCGCCGCAACTGCCCGCCCTGGACCTGCAGTACGCGGACTACGCCGGATGGCAGCGGGAAGAGACCCGGGCGCACGAGGCCCAGCTGGACTACTGGCGCGAGCGTCTGGCGGACCTGCCGGTCGTGCGGCTGCCCGCGGACCGGCCGCGTCCGGCGCGGCCCACCTCCGCGGGCGCGACGCACGGGCTCCTGCTGCCCGGCACGCTCGCCGCCCGGCTGACCGCGCTGGCCAGGAAAGCGCGGGTGACCCCGCTCACCCTCTACGCGGCCGCCTTCACCGCGCTCCTGGCCCGCCACACCGGCCAGGACGACATCGCCTTCGGCTCCGTCTTCTCCGGCCGGACCAGGCCGGAATTCCAGCCGCTGATCGGCTATTTCGCCAACACGCTGGTGCTGCGGGCGTCGGCGGCGGGCGACCCCACCTTCGAGGAGTTGCTCGCGCGCACCCGCGAGAGCGTGATGGGCGCGCACCGCAACCAGGACCTGCCCTTCGCCCGCCTGGTCAAAGAGCTGCGCCCGGACCGGGACGCCGCCCGCAACCCGCTGTTCGACATCTGCTTCACCATGCACCATCCCGTCGCCGAGTCGATCCGGCTCGGGGACATCACCGTCGAGGCGTACGAGCTGCCGCAGGAGACCGCCCAGTTCGACCTGACCGTCGAGATCACCGAGGTGATCGGCGAAGGGACGCGCCTGTGGGCGGAGTACTCCACCGACCTGTTCGACCACGACAGGATCGAGCGGCTCTGTGCGGACTATGTGGGCCTGCTGCAGGCCGTGGCCGCCGATCCCGGCACGCGGCTCAGCGCGCTGGGCGCCAGGCCCGGCGGCGCGGCTCTCCTGCACGAGGTGTTCGAGGAGTGGGCCGACCGCGCCCCCGAAGCCCCGGCGCTGCGCTACGCGGGCCGGACCGTCTCCTACGGAGAGCTGGAGCGGCGCGCCAACCGGCTCGCCGCCGCGCTGCGCGCGGACGGGGTGCGGCCGGAGACGCCGGTGGCGGTCCTGCTCGAGCCCGGCCCCGACCTGGTCACCGCGGTGCTGGGCATCCTCAAGGCCGGGGGCGCCTACCTGCCGCTCGACCCGGCGCACCCCGTGTCGCGCCGTGCCGGGATCCTGCGCCAGGCGGGGTGCACCCGGGTCGTCACGGCTCCCGAGCCGGGAGCCGAGCTGCCCGCGCACGTCACCGGCCTGCCCGTGGACCACCCAGGCCGCCCCGCCGTGCGCCCGCGGGCCGCGGTCCGGCCGGGGAACCTCGCCTACATCCTGTTCACCTCCGGCTCGACGGGCGTCCCCAAGGGCGTGCAGATCGAGCACGGCTCGGCCGTCAACTTCGTCCGCGGCATCCCCGGCGACTTCGCCCCGGTCCCCGGCGAGCGCGTGCTGCAGTTCACCGCCCCCACCTTCGACGTGAGCGTCTACGAGATGTTCGGCGCGCTGGGCAACGGCGCCTGCCTGATCGCGGCGCCGCGCAGCCTGCTGATGAACCCGCGCTCGTTCGCCGCCCTCATGCGGGACGAGCGGGTTACCGTGTTCCTGTCCACGCCCGCCACGCTCTCCCTGCTCGGCGACGCCGACCTGCCCGGCCTGACCAAGCTGTCGATCGGCGGGGAAGCCCCGAGCGGCGAGCTGGTCGCCCGCTGGCGGGCACCCGGCCGGGTGATCCAGAACGGGTACGGTCCGACCGAGACCACTGTGGAGGCCACCCGCGCCAGGCTGGACGGCGGGTGGAGCGGCCTGCCGCCCATCGGCGGGGCGCGGACCGGCTACACCCTGCATGTCCTGGACCCAGAGGGCCGGCCGGTCCTCGTCGGCGCGTCCGGAGAGCTCCACATCGGCGGCGCGGGAGTGGGACGCGGCTACCTCGGCCGGCCCGGGCTGACCGCCGAGCGGTTCGTGCCGGATCCGTTCGGCCCGCCCGGCACGCGTCTCTATCGGACCGGAGACCTCGTGCGCCGGCGGGAGGCCGACTGCCTGGAGGTGCTCGGCCGGACGGACCTGCAGGTGAAGGTCCGCGGGCACCGGATCGAGCTCGGTGAGATCGAGGCCGCTCTGGCCGGGCATCCCGCCGTCGCGCAGGTGGCCGTCACCGCCGAGACGGCGGGCGACGGAGACAAGGACCTGACCGCCTACGTGGTGCCCGCGCCGGGCGCCACGGCGCCGGACATCGAGGAGCTCCGCGCTCACCTGCGTGACCTGCTGCCGCGGTACATGCTGCCCGCCCGGGCGGTGGACCTGGCCGTCATGCCGCTGACCTCCAGCGGGAAGGTCGACCGGGCGCGGCTGGCCTCCCCTGCTGTCCCGGCCCGCCAGGCTCAGGAGACGGTCTGCGGGCTCTTCGAGGCGCAGGCCTCGCGGACGCCGGATGCCCTCGCGGTGACGCTGAACGGCGCCGGCTGGACCTTCGCCCAGCTCAACGCCCACGCCAACCGATGGGCCCGATTGCTGCTCGAACAGGGCGCCGGACCGGAGCGGCTCGTCGTCCTGGCGCTCGGCAAGACGCCGGAGACGATCGCCCTGCTGCTCGCGGTGCTCAAGACCGGCGCCGCCTACCTGCCGATCGACCCGGACGGTCCCGCGGCTCGCATGGACCTGATCCTCGCCGACGCCCGGCCCACGCTCGCGGTGACCGGCTCCGGCGCCCACGCGGTCCGCTCCGCGGCCCGTGCCAGGAGCGTCCCGCAGCTGCTGGTGGACGAAGCCGGGACCCGGGACGCGTGCGCCCGGCAGGACGCGGACGACCTGGACGAGTCCGAACGCCTCGGGCCGCTGCTGCCTTCCTGCCGGGCCTACGTCCTGTACACCTCCGGCTCGACAGGCCGTCCCAAGGGCGTCGCCGTCGAGCACGGCAGCGTCGTCAACCTGTTCCACTCGCACAACGTCACGGTCTTCGCCTCCGGCACCCGGTCACGTGTCGCGCTGGCGGCCCCGCTGGGCTTCGACGCGTCGTGGACCGGCCTGCTGTGGATGATCGCGGGGCATGAACTGCACCTGGTCCAGGACACGGTCAAGCGGGACGCCGCCGCCTTCGTCTCCTTCGTCGACGAGCACCGCATCGACGTCCTGGACGTGACGCCCACCCACTGCACGCACCTGCTGGCCGCCGGACTGTGCGCGCCCGGCCACCGTACCCCCCGTGTCCTGATCCTCGGCGGAGAGGCGGTCGGCGAGGCGCTCTGGCGCACCCTGCGGGAGATCCCCGGGATCACCGTCTACAACGTCTACGGGCCCACCGAGTGCACGATCGACACCATGTGGTGCCGCCTGGGGGACAGCCCGGCACCCACCATCGGCCGCCCGGTGGACGGGGCACGGGTTTACCTCCTCGGCCCGGATCTCCGCCCGGTGGCCCCAGGCGGGGAAGGGGAGCTCTACGCGGCAGGGGCGTGTCTGGCACGGGGCTATCACAACGCGCCCGCGCCGACCGCAGCGCGGTTCCTGCCGGACCCCTTCGGCCCTCCAGGAACGCGCATGTACCGGACGGGCGACCTGGTCCGCTGGAGCCCCGACGGTCTGCTGGAGTTCGTGGGCCGCGCCGACGGCCAGGTCAAGGTACGCGGGGTACGCATCGAGCTCGGGGAGATCGAGGCGGTGCTGGCCGGGCATCCGGGCATCGTCCAGGCGGCCGTCGCCGCCCAGGAGGACCGCGGCGGCAAGAGGCTGGTCGCCTACCTGATCGCGGCGCCCGGCAGCGCCCTGCCCGGCGCCGCGGCGCTGCGGGCGCACGTGGCCGCCGCGCTTCCTGAGCACATGGTGCCCTCGGCCTTTGTGGAGCTGCGGGAGTTCCCCCTGACGCCGAACGGCAAGCTGGACCGCGAGGCGCTGCCGGCCCACGAGCACGAGCCCGTGTCGCGGGGCCCGCGCACCCCGCAGGAAGAGATCATCTGCGATCTGTTCGCCGACGTCCTGGAGGTGCCACGGGTCGGCATCGACGACGGCTTCTTCGAGCTGGGCGGGCACTCCCTGATGGCCACCCGGCTGATCAGCCGGATCCGGTCCACGCTCGGTGTGGACGTCCCGCTGCGCACGTTGTTCGAGTGCCCCACGGTCGCGGAACTCTGCGGCCGGATCGGCGCCGCGGCCACCGTACGGCCGGCGCCGCGCCCCGCGGATCGGCCTCGCGACATCCCGCTGTCCCACGCTCAACGACGGCTGTGGTTCCTGGCCGAGCTCGAGGCGGACGGGGCCGCGTACAACCTGCCCATGGCCCTGCGCCTGTCGGGCGAGCTGGACCGGGCGGCGCTCGAGGCGGCGCTGAACGACGTGCTGGACCGCCACGAGAGCCTGCGCACGGCCTTCCCGGAGGTGGCGGGCGAGCCGGTGCAGCACATCCTGACCGGTGTGGCGGCGCGGTGCGCGGTGATGCTCACCCCCACCACGGAGGACGAACTGCCCGAGCAGCTCGCCCAGGCCTCCCGCGTCCGCATCGACCTGAAGACCGGCCTTCCCCTCAAGGTCCGCCTGTTCGAACTCGGCGCCGCCGAACACGTGCTGCTGCTCGTCCTCCACCACATCGCCTTCGACGGCGGGTCGATGCGGGCGCTGGTCCGGGACGTCGCCACGGCGTACCTGGCCCGCGCGGCAGGCCGTCCGCCGGCCTGGTCGCCGCTTCCCATGCAGTACGCCGACTACACGCTCTGGCAGCACGAACTCCTCGGCGATGAGGACGACCCGGAGAGCCTGCTCGCCAAGCAGCTCGACTTCTGGCGCGACACGCTGGCCGATCTGCCGGAGGAGCTGGCGCTCCCCGCCGACCGCCCCCGGCCGGCCGCGGCGAGCGGCCGCGGCGGCCTCGTCGAGCTGACGCTCACCGCCGGCGAACACCTCGCGCTGGACCGCCTGGCCAAGCGGAACCGGGTCACCCTCTTCATGGTGCTGCAGGCGGGACTGGCCGCGCTCTACACCCGGCTCGGGGCGGGCACCGACATCCCGCTCGGAACGCCGGTCGTGGGCCGCGCGGACCAGGAACTCGACGACCTGGTCGGCTTCTTCGTCAACACCCTGGTCCTGCGCACCGACACCGCCGGCGACCCCACCTTCGAGGAGCTTCTGGCCCGGGTGCGCGCCACCGACCTGGCCGCCTTCGCCCACCAGGACGTGCCCTTCGAGCGGCTGGTGGAGGTGCTCAACCCGGCCCGCTCACTGTCCCGGCATCCGTTGTTCCAGACGATGCTGGCCTTCGACAACCACGACGACGGCGAGCCGGCCGTGCCGGGACTGTCGATCCGGCCGGAGCGTGCGGAGACCGGCACGGCCAAGTTCGACGTCCTCGTCAACGTCAGGGAGCGCAGGACCGCCGAGGGCGTCCCCGACGGCATCGACCTGGTGATGCACCACAGCCTGGACCTCTTCGGCGAGGAGAGCGCCGACCGGCTGCTCGCGCGTTATGCGCGGTTGCTGGCCGCCGCGGCCTCCGAGCCCGGCCTGGCGATCGGCGACCTGGAGCTGATCTCGGACGACGAGCGCGCCTCGGTCCAGGCATGGAACGACACCGGCCGTGCCGTGCCGGCGCGCGTCCTGCCCGCCCTTCTGGAGGAGCAGGCACGCCGCACCCCGCAGGCGCCCGCGGTGACCGACGGGCACACCACGCTGACCTACGCGGAGCTGAACGCGCGGGCGAACCGGCTGGCCCGCCGGCTCATCGACCGGGGAGCGGGCCCCGAGCGCGTGGTCGGCCTGGCGCTGCCCCCCTCGCCCGAGCTCGTGGTGGCCTCCTGGGCCGTGCTGAAGTCCGGCGCCGCCTACCTGCCGATCGACGTGGGCCATCCGGCCGACCGCATCTCCTTCATGGTGTCGGATGCCCGTCCGGTGCTGGTGCTGACCGACCGCGCCGACCGGCTCCCCGCAGGCGTTCCCGCAGTCGTGCTGGAGGAGCGGCTCGCCGCCGGCCGCCCGGCGACGGACGTCACGGACCGCGACCGGCCCACCGCCCTCCTGCCCGCACACCCGGCCTACGTGATCTACACCTCGGGCTCCACCGGCCGGCCCAAGGCGGTGGTCATGCCGGGCGGCGCCCTCGTCAACCTGCTCGCCTGGCAGGCGGAGCAGCTGCCGGGAGGCGCCGGGACCCGCACCGCACAGTCGGCCGCGATCGGTTTCGACGTCTCGGCCCAGGAAATCCTGTCCACGCTGACCTCAGGCGGCTGCCTGGTCGTGGCGGGAGCGGACCTGCGCAAGGATCCCGAAGCCTTCGCCCGGTGGTTGGAGGAACACCGGGCCGGGCGGCTGTTCGCGCCGAACCTCGTGGTGGAGGCGGTGGCCGAGGCCGCCCTCGCGCAGGGCAGGGAGCTCGCCGCCCTCACCGATGTGGTCCAGGCCGGCGAGGCGCTGGTTCTCAGTGACGCGATCCGGGACTTCCACGCCGGACGCAGGCTCCACAACCACTACGGCCCGACAGAGACGCACGTCGTGACGGCCTGCACGCTTCCACCAGCCCGGGAGCGCCGGTCGCACGCCGCCCCTATCGGCCGGCCGGTGTGGAACACCCGCTGCCACGTACTGGACGCCGGTCTGCGCCCTGTGCCGCCCGGCGTACCGGGTGAGCTCTTCGTGGCGGGCGCCCAACTGGCCCGCGGCTACCTGAACCGGCCGGGGCTCACCGCCGGGCGGTTCCTGCCCGACCCGTTCGGCGCGCCCGGGGAGCGGATGTACCGGACCGGCGACCTGGTCCGGTGGAACCCCGATGGTGTGCTGGAGTTCCTCGGCCGGACCGATCATCAGGTCAAGGTGCGGGGCCTCCGCGTCGAACTCGGTGAGATCGAGGCGGCGCTGCGCGCGGACCCCTCCGTCGGGCAGGCCGTCGTGCGGCTGCGGCAGGACCCGCCGGGCCCGCCCCGGCTGGTCGCCTACGTGGTCGCCGCACCGGGACAGGACGTGGTCGACGCGTCCCTGCGCGCGCGGCTCGGCACCGCGCTGCCCGACCACATGGTGCCGGCGGCGTTCGTCATGCTCGATGCCCTGCCGTTGACCGCCAACGGCAAGCTCGACCGCCGCGCGCTCCCGGCGCCGCGGCAGGAGGAGACCTCCAGGAAAGCTCGCACCCCGAGTGAGGAGATCCTGTGCGGGCTGTTCGGCGACGTCCTGGGCCTGGCCCAGGTCGGGCCGGACGACGACTTCTTCCGGCTGGGCGGTCACTCGCTGCTGGCGACCAAGCTCATCAGCCGGATCAGCTCAGTCATGCGGGTGGACCTGCCCGTCCGGGCGCTGTTCGAGACGCCGACGGCCGCCGCTCTGGCCGAGCGGGTGGAGGGCGCGGGCCCGGCGCGGGTCGCGCCTCCCACCGCGATGCCGCGGGGGGAGACCTCTGTTCTGTCCTTCGCCCAGCAGCGGTTGTGGTTCATGGACCGGCTGGGCACCTCAGGCGACTCCTTCCACATGCCGTGCGTGATGCGGCTGGACGGCCAGCTACGGGTGGCCGACCTGCGCGAGGCCGTCGAGCGGCTCATGCGGCGGCACGAGATCCTGCGGACGGTCATCGTGGCGCGGGACGGCGTGCCGGAGCAGCGGCTCGTCGACCTGCCGGAGGACGTCCTGCCGCTGATCGACCTCTCTCACCTCGACGAGTCGGCCCAGGCGGCCGAGCTCGACACGCTGACGAAGCGGATGAGCACGGATCCCTTCCGCCTGGACACCGATCCGCCGGTGCGGTGGGCGCTGGCCCGGCTCGCCGGCGACTCTCACGTCCTGCTGATGACCCTGCACCACATCGCCGGTGACGGGCTCTCCTTCGGGGTGCTGCTGAACGACCTGGCCGCACTGTACACGGGCGAGCGGCCGGCCCCGCCGCCGATCCAGTACGCTGACTACGCTCTGTGGCAGCGCCGCACCTGGGAGTCCGGCGGATTCGCCGAGCAGCTGGCCTCGTGGCGGGCGCGGTTCGCCGGCAGCCCGGTGCTCGACCTGCCTGCCGACCGGCCGCGTCCCGCGGTGCGGACGTTCACCGGCGGGCGGGTCCAGGGGTCGGTGGACGCCGACGTCACCGCACGGCTCAGAGCGATCGGGCGAGCCGGCGGCGCGACCATGTTCATGACGCTGCTCGCGGGGTTCCAGATCCTGCTGGGCCGGTTGTCCGGGCAGAACGACGTGGTGGTGGGCACCCCGGTCGCCGGCCGCCACCACGCCGAGCTGGAGGGAATGGTCGGCTGCCTGCTGAACATCCTGCCGCTGCGGGCCGACCTGTCCGGCCGGCCGCGCTTCGCCGACCTGCTGGCCAAGGTCCGCGCCGCCACGATGGACGCGCTGTCCGGCCAGGACGTGCCGTTCGAGCGGATCGTGGACGCGGTGGCGCCGGACCGCGACCTGAGCCGCCACCCGCTGTTCCAAGCCATGATCAACATGATCGACGTTCCTGAGCTGGACAAACCTCTCGGCGACGGCGTGACCGTCACCGTGGAGACCTCCGAGGAGACGCCAGCCAAGCTGGACCTGACCCTCTACATCCAAGACACCGGGGAAGGGCTGTCTTTCTCGCTGGTCTACAACGCCGACCTGTTCTCCGCCGAGCGCGCCGGCCGGATGCTGCGGCAGTACACGACGCTGCTGGAGCAGATCGCGGCCGACTCGTGTCGACGGATCGACAGCTACGACCTCCTTGCGGCCGACCCGGACGCCGGCCTGCCCGACCCCGTCGCGCCACTGTCGCACCGGGCCGAGCACGCCGTGCACGCTCTGATCGAGAACCAGGCGGCTCACCATCCGGAGCGCGTCGCACTGGTCGACGACACCGGCCGGTGGACCTACCGCGAGCTGGACCAGCGCGCCAACGGGCTGGCCCAGGAACTTCGGCACCAGGGCGTGGGTCCGGGCGACCGGGTCGCCCTGTCGGGCCGGCGCTCGGCGAAGCTGATCTGCGCGATGCTGGGCGTGCTCAAGGCGGGAGCCGCCTTCGTCCTGCTGGACCCGGCCGACCCGGCCGAGCGCCGGCGGGCGTGCCTGGCCGCAGCCGAGCCGCGTGGGCTGCTCCTCGTCGACGAGGAGAACGCCGACCCGCCCGGCCCGCTGCACCTGACCTGGTCCGGCAGGCTCTCACAGAACCCCGGTGTCGCGGTGGACCCCTGGGATCCGGCCTACGTCGCCTTCACCTCGGGGACCACCGGCACGCCCAAGGCCGTCATCGGGGCGCACGCGCCGCTTACGCACTTCTTCGACTGGCAGGCCGCCGAGTTCGGCCTGGGGTCCGAGGATCGCTGGAGCGTGCTGGGCGGGATCGGGCATGACCCGTTCCTGCGTGAGACGCTCGGCCCACTGACGTCGGGCGGAACGGTGTGCGTGCCCACCGAGGAGCAGGCGAGAACCCCGGCGAAGCTGGCCGCCTGGCTGCGGACGCACGGCGTCACCGTCGCGCACGCCACGCCGGGGATCGCCGAGCTGATGTCCTCGGGAACCGCGGAGCCGCTGCCCGCCCTGCGACGGGTCTTCTTCGGCGGTGACCGGCTCGCCGCGCGGCACGTGGCAGGACTGCGGGCGCTCGCCCCCGCGGCGGAGTACGTCAACTTCTACGGGACCACCGAGACCCCGCAGGCCATGGCATTCCACCGGGTGACGGGCCCGGATCCGATTCCCGTCGGCCGCGCGATCGAGGGCGCGCAGGTGCTGGTCGTCACCTCCGGCGGCCTGGCCGGGGTCGGCGAGACCGGCGAGATCTGGGTGCGCACGCCGTACCTGTCGGCGGGCTACCTCGGCGACGCGGAGCTGACCGCGGCGCGCTTCACGGCGAATCCCTTCGGCGCCGCCGACCTCGTCTACCGGACCGGCGACCTGGGACATTGGGGACCCGACGGCACGGTCCACGTGACCGGGCGGATGGACGGGCAGGTCAAGGTACGCGGGCATCGCGTGGAGACGGGCGAGCTGGAATCGCTGCTCCTGACCCATCCCGGAGTTCGGGCGGCGGCCATCGTGGCCGTCCCGGCCCCGGACGGAGGAGACGTCCGGCTCGCCGGCTACGTGGTGGGATCCGACCCCGCCGCACCGCCGTCACCCGCGGAGCTGCGACGGTACCTGCGGGATCGGGCGCCCGAACACATGGTGCCGGCGGCACTGGTCGTGCTGGAGTCGCTGCCGCTCACCCCGCGCGGCAAGCTGGACCGGGCCCGGCTGCCGGCCGCCGAAGCGGTCGCCGGAGACGAGGCGGCCCCGCTCCGAGGCGAACTCGAGCAGGCGATCGCCCGAATCTGGCGCGAGGTGCTCGGCACGTCGCGGGTGGGTGCACGGGACAACTTCTTCGACCTGGGCGGCAACTCGCTGCTCATCGTCCGCGTGCAGAGCCGGCTGGAAGAACTGCTCGGCCGAGAGGTGACCCTGGTGCGACTTTTCCAGTACCCGACGATCGAGGCCCTGGCGCAGTCGCTGCGGCAGGAAGGTCCCGACCGCTCCGCCGCGCGGCGAAGCAGAGACCGCGGCGCCGCACGCCGAGCCGCGCTGGGCGGCCGGCGGCCCCGCCATGACCACGGAGAGGGAATCGCGAATGACTGACGAGACCAGTACGCAGATCGCGGTCATCGGCATGAGCGCGCGTCTGCCCGGAGCAGAGGACATCACCCGGTTCTGGGAGAACCTGCGGGAGGGTGTCGACGGGCTGACCCGGTTCAGCCGGGAGGAACTGCTGGCGGCCGGGGTGCCGGAAGAGGTCGCCGACGATCCGCGTTACGTGCCGGTCAACGGCAGACTCGCCGACGTCGATCGCTTCGACGCCGCGTTCTTCGGTCTCTCCCCGCGCGAGGCGGAGGTGATGGATCCGCAGCAGCGGCTGTTCCTGGAGTGCGCCTGGGGCGCCCTGGAGCACGCGGGATATGTGCCGAGGACCTTCCCCGGCGCGATCGGGGTCTTCGCGGGCGCGGGCATGAGCAGCTATCTGCTGAGCAACCTGCTCGGCTCGCCCGAGACGATCGAAAGGCTCGGCTCCCAGGCGGTCCTGCACGCCAACGACAAGGACTTCCTGGCCACCCGCACCTCCTACAAGCTGGGCCTGACCGGTCCCAGCGTGGTCGTGCAGACCGCCTGCTCCACGTCGCTCGTGGCAGTGCACTTGGCCGTCCAGAGCCTGCTGGCCAGGGAGAGCGACCTGGCCCTGGCGGGCGGTGTCTCGATCAGTGTGCCGCAGGACAGCGGATACTTCTTCGAGCCGGGCGCCATCGTCTCCCCCGACGGTTTCTGCCGCCCCTTCGACGCCGGCGCCAAGGGCACGGTCTTCGGCAGCGGCGTCGGCATCGTGGTGCTCAAGCGGCTGGAGGAGGCGATCGAGGACAGAGACACGATCTACGCCGTGATCAGGGGAACGGCGGTCAACAACGACGGCGACGACAAGGTCGGGTTCACCGCGCCGAGCGTCGCCGGTCAGGCGGCGGTCATCAGCGAGGCCATGAGCGTCGCCGGTGTCCAGGCGCGCACCATCCAGTACGTGGAGGCCCACGGAACTGCTACCGAACTCGGCGATCCCATCGAGGTGGCCGCGCTGACCCAGGCGTTCGCCGCGGAGACCTTCGACCACCGGTTCTGCGGCATCGGCTCGGTCAAGAGCAGCGTCGGACACTTGAACACGGCGGCCGGGGTCACCGGCCTGATCAAGACGGTGCTGGCGCTGTACCACGGTGAGCTGCCGGCCAGCCTGCACTTCACCCGCCCCAATCCCCAGCTCAAGCTGGACACCAGCCCGTTCTACGTGAACGCCGCCCACCGGAGCTGGCCGGCTGCCGGTGTGCCGCGGCGCGCCGGCGTCAGCTCCTTCGGCGTGGGCGGGACCAACGCCCACGCGATCCTGGAAGAGGCGCCCGCTGTGGAACAGCCACCTGAGGGCGGCGGGCGGCGGACGGAGCTCATCCTGCTGTCGGCCAAGTCGGAGGCAGCCCTGGCGCGGCAGGCCGAGCGCCTGGCGACGTACTGCCGCGCCCACCCTGACACGGCCCTGCGCGACATCGCCCGCACTCTGATTGAGGGCCGTGAGCGTTTCGACCACCGCCGGGCGCTGGTCTGCCGCAGCGTGCCGGAGTTGGCCGACGTCCTGCGATCCCCAGCCGGCGGCGCCCGCGGGGCCGAGCGGCGCGGGGCGGTCTTCGCCTTCCCCGGCCAGGGCACCCAGTACGCGGGAATGGCGGCCCGCCTGTACGAGCAGGAGCCCGTGTTCCGGCGCGTCCTGGACGAGTGCGCCTCCGTGCTCACCGGCCTTCTGCCGGGCGACCTCCGTGACATGATCTTCGGTGAATCGGATGAGCTCGACCAGACCGCCCGCACCCAACCGGTGCTCTTCGCGGTCGAGTACGCCCTGGCCCAACTGCTGATCAGCTGGGGTGTCCGGCCGGAGGCGATGATCGGGCACAGCCTCGGCGAGTACGTCGCCGCCTGCGTGGCAGGCGTCATGAGCCTGCCGGACGCGCTGGCCCTGGTGGCGGCCAGAGGGCGGCTGATGCAGGCGCTCCCGCCCGGCGGCATGCTCGCGGTCGCGTGCTCGGAGGAGGAGCTGATGCTGCTGCTGCGTCCCGGGGTGGAACCAGCGGCGGTCAACGGCCCCCGCGCCTGCGTCGTGGCGGGGCCGCCGGAGGCGGTCGAGGCGTTGCTCGCCGACCTGACCGGCCGGGGCATCGCCGCGCGGCGGCTGCGCACCTCGCACGCGTTCCATTCGGTGATGATGGAGCCGGTCCTCGAGGAGTTCCGGGTTCTGGTCCGCTCGGTACGGCTGGCGCCGCCCGCGTTGCCGTACATCTCCAATGTGACCGGCACCTGGATCACCGCGGGCGAGGCGACGAACCCGGACTACTGGGTGCGGCAGCTGCGGCAGACGGTACGTTTCTGGTCCGGAGCGCGGCTGCTGGCCCAGGACCCGAGCCGGGTCTACCTGGAGGTAGGCCCAGGTGAGTCGCTGAGCAGGGCCTTCACCCCCCAGGACGCGGTCTTCACCACGTTGCGCCACGACCGTCCGGAGGAGGTGGCGTATCTGCGGGAGCAGATCGGGCAGGCGTGGGCGGCCGGTCTGGAAGCCGACTGGGGCGGCGTCGTCGACCCGGACGCCCGGCGGATCGCGCTGCCCACCTACCCCTTCGAACGCACCCGCTTCTGGGTGGATCCGGCAAAACCGGCGGCGGCCACCCGGCTCGATCCGGAAGGCTTCCACCGGGTCCGCTGGGATGAGGCACCGCCTGCGCCGGTGAGCGGCGCATCGGCCACCTGGCTGGTCTTCGCCGACGACGGGGGCACGGCGGACGAACTGCGCAGCCGCCTGCTCGCGTCCGGCCAGCGCGTGGTCCTGGTCCGCCCCGGCGAGCGCTTCACCGCGACCGAAGGCTTTCACACGGTACGACCGGCACGGCGCGCCGACTACGAGGCGCTGCTCGATGCGGTGGCTCCGGACGGCCAGGACCTGATCAGGGTCGTTCACCTGTGGAACCTCGGCCCGCCCGAAGGCTTCACCGCGCGCCAGGAGCGCGGTTACCTCAGCCTGACCGCTCTGGCGCAGGCACTGGGCCCGCGGCCGGTCGGCGCGGCGAGCGTCGTGGTCGTGTCGGACCGGCTCTTCGACCTCCGGCCCGGTGACGTCGTCGAGCCGGAGAAGGCCACGATTCTCGGGCCGTGCCTGACCATGCCGCAGGAGTTCCCGCAGCTGTCCGCCACCGCCCTGGACGTGCCGGCCGGCGACCCCCTCGCGGTGGCCGGTCACGTGCTGGCGGAGGCCGCGGCGACCGAACCGGTGGTCGCCTACCGCGACGGCCGGCGGCTGGTCCGCAGGGTCGAGCATCTCCCGCCGCCCGCACCCGCGACGGTGCGGACCGGCGGCACGTACCTCATTGTCGGCCCCGGCCAGGTGGGCCTGGCCCTGGCCGGTCATCTCGCCCGTACCGCGCGGGCCAACGTGGTGCTGGTGGGCAGGATGACGCTGTCCGAGGAGGCCGGCGCCGGCCCGGACGAGGCGGCCGGGCGGAGGATCGAGGCGCTGCGGGACATCGAGCGAGCCGGCGGCCAGGCGCTCTACCTGACGGCGGACGTCTCCGACGCGGAGCAGATGCGCGCCTGCGCGCAGGCGGCGATCGACCGGTTCGGCGCGCTGCACGGCGTGATCCACGCGGCCAAGGTCGAGCGCGAGCGGATGTACGCCTTCCTGCCGGAGGAGAACGCCGGCACGAGCGCGGCCCACCTCGCGGCCAAAGCCCACGGATTGCGCGCTCTTGACGAGGCGCTGGAGGGACACGACCTCGATTTCCGCGTCGTCTTCTCCTCACTCACCTCGCTGTTGGGCGCGTTGGGCGAGACGGCGTACACCGCGTCGAACGCCTTCGTGGACGCCTTCGTCGCGGCCAACCCCTCGTGGACGGGGATCAACTGCGACCGCTGGGACGACGAACGGGGCGTCGCGCTGTTCATGCGGGCGCTGGCCGCGGGACCCGGATCCCTCGCGGAGTCCGACGAGGACCTCGCCGAGCGCATGCGCCGGGCCCGGGAACTGACCGGTGCCAAGGCTCCGGCTCCCACGGCCCGGCCGGCGGGGCGGGTGGCCTATCGCGCCCCCGGCACGCCGGTGGAAGCGGCCGTCGCCGGGATGTGGCGGGATCTGCTGGGAGTCGACCAGGTCGGTGCCGACGACGACTTCTTCGAGCTGGGCGGCCACTCCCTCCTCGCCGTGCAACTGGTCGGCCGGCTGCGCGAGACGTATCAGGTCACGCTGCCGCTGCGCGACCTCCTGGAGCGGCGGACGGTCGCCGGGGTGGCCGCCGCGGTGGCTGCCACCCAGGCCGGGGAGGCCGCTCCCGTCCAGCCGGTGCCGGAAGCGCGGACGCGCCCGGCCGTACCAGCCGTCAGGCCGCGGAAGGCGGTGGACCGGACGGGGATGCGGTTCAGCGTCTCCTTCTTCGCCGCCGACGACAGCGGTGGCGAGGACATGTACGGCGACCTGCTGAAGGCCGCGGAGTACGCCGACCGCAACGGGTTCGACGCTGTCTGGCTGCCGGAGCGGCACTTCCACCGCTTCGGCGGCCGCTACCCGAGCCCTTCGGTGCTGGCAGCGGCGCTCGCGGTCCGCACCCGGAACATCGCGATCCGGGCCGGCAGCGTGGTCCTGCCCTTGAACCATCCGGTCAGGGTGGTCGAGGAGTGGTCGATCGTCGACAACCTGTCCGGCGGGCGGATCGGCCTTTCCGTGGCCTCGGGCTGGCAGCGCGACGACTTCGTGCTCGCCGCACCCGGCACGTACGGCATCCGCAAAGAGCTGATGATGGAGCGCTTGGAGACGGTGCGCCGCCTGTGGGCCGGCGATGTCGTGACGTTGCCCCGCGATGACGGGCAGCCCACCGAGGTGCGGGTGTTCCCCAAGCCCCGGCAGGCCGAGCTGCCGGTCTGGCTGACCAGCTCCGGCAGCCCGGAGACCTGGACCGCCGCCGGAGCCCGCGGTTTGAACGTCCTGACGGCGCTGATCAGCCAGAGCGTGGAGGACCTCGCGGAGAACATCCGCCGATACCGCGCGGCCCGCGCCGAGCACGGTCACGACCCCGGCGGCGGTCAGGTGACCCTGTCCCTGCACGCCTTCATCGGGAAGGACCTGGATGAGGCCAGGGACACGGTGCGCGGGCCGTTGCAGAGCTACCTGAGCAGCCACCTGGAGCTGTATCGGAGCATGGCCGAGTCGCAGGGCATCCGGTTGGCGGGCGACGACCGTCAGGCGCTGCTCGACTTCGCCTTCGAGCGCTACTTCTCGACCAGCGCGCTGATGGGGACCATCGAGACGGCTTCGGCGATGGTCGAGCGCCTGCGGGCGATCGGCGTGGACGAGATCGCCTGCCAGCTCGACTTCGGGGTGGACGAGCCGGCGATGTGGGCGGGCCTGGAGCGGCTGGCCCAGCTCAAGAACCGCGAGGCGCCGTCACCCCGGCTCCAGGCCGGTGGCGCGCGACGGAGCCCGGTGGTGACGTTGCAGCCGGAGGGCGGCAGGCCGCCGTTCTTCTGCGTCCACCCGGTCGACGGCGGCGTCTTCGGTCTGCGTGAGCTGGCCGCCCACCTGGGCAAGGACCGGCCGTTCCACGCGCTGCAGGCACCCGGGCTGGACGGCGAGAGCGCACCCGCCACCGACCTCGGTGAACTGGCCGCGGTCTACGCCGAGGCGATGCGCGAGGTCCGGCCGGACGGCCCGTACGTTCTGGGCGGCTGGTCCTTCGGTGGCGTGGTGGCCACCGAGGTGGCCAGGCTGCTGACCGCGGAGGGCCACCGCGTGCCGGAAGTGATCATGTTGGACAGCCGGGCGCCCTGGCAGATGAGCATCCAGCTGACCGGCCTGACCGACCTCCTCGACCGGTGGGAGCCGTACCTGAATGTGCTGCCGCAGGCGCTCGCCCTGGCCGGGGACGGCGCCGCCGCGGCGGCCGGACGGCTTGGCATTCCGCCGGGGCTGCTCGCCGAGCTGCCGGAACTCGGCGAGCGGTCGATCCACGCGATCCTGCTGGCCGACCCGCACGCGCGTGCCGTGTGCCGGGCGCACATCGATGCGATGCGGCGCCACCGTCCTCAGCCGCTGACCGTGCCCGTCGTCCTGGTCAGGGCGGCCGACCAGCCGGACATCTTCGGCAACGACCCCCTGATGGGCTGGGGCGAGCTGGCGGCCGCCGGCATGTCCACGCACGTCATCCCGGGAGATCACTTCGCGATGCTGCGTGCGCCGTATGTCTCCGAGCTCGCCGGCTGGTTGCGCGAGCGGCTCGGCTGAGCAGCGCCTGCGGTGGCCGGATGCTGCCACCGCAGGCTCCTGCCCGTCGAGGATCTTGTTCTGGCCCCACCTGTTCGCCGAGATTCGTTGTCGCCACAGCCGAACACGAGGCGAATGGAGACATCTGTGGACAACGGGGTGTGGGAGAACGCTTCCGACTACGCGGTCGTCGTGAACGACGAGGAGCAGTACTCGATCTGGCCGCTCGGCCGGAGCGTGCCTGAGGGCTGGCGGCAGGTCGGCGTGTCGGGAAGCAAGGAGGAATGCCTGGCCCACATCGAGGAGGTGTGGACGGACATGCGTCCGCTCAGCCTGCGGCGGGCGATGGCAGAGGAGTCGTGAGTGGCAGGCGGAACGAGGTCGCCACACTGACCGCTGTGGCCGGCGTGGCCGTCGTCGAGCCGCCGCCCGCGCCGCCCTCGCCCGAGGTCGCGGGGGATTGTGACGCGGGATCCGCGGTCCAGGTGATCGTGGACGGCGCGCGGGAGATGGAGAGCAAAGCCCCGCTGACCGCTGCCGCCTGGTACCGGGCGGTGCTCGGCCCGTATGTCACGCCATGAGCGACATACGTGGCGCAGGACCTGGGCCGGCTCGGCGAAGTTGTACGGCGTCCCGCCGGCCAGGACGACGAAGCGGACCGG